>NZ_JAGWCS010000065.1:0-22312 GCF_020657705.1 Clostridioides sp. ZZV15-6598
GTATAAACTACAATATAGTACTATTCTCTTTCTAATACCTATCCTTAATATAATTTTTATATATTCTTCATTATTAGGAAATTATATTTTCATACCCAAGTATACTTTAAAAGTAATATATGAAATATATTATTGAAACTACTCTATTTTCAATATCTACTTTCACCCATTAAAAGATATCTACAAATCAAAATAAACCATATATTTTCAATTATAATATGTTAAAATCATAGTATGAGTATATTAATTTAATCAAAATGTCATTCAGACTTTATTTTAGTAATCCCATAGAACAAAGGGACTATACACCGACTTTTAATGTCATTCAGACTTTTATTTATAAAAAGAAAGGAGTGTGTTTTATGGATACTTTAGGAAAAAGAATTGCTTATTTGAGAAACTCCAGAAAACTTACCCAGCGTAAACTTATGGATATTTTAAAATTTGAAAACTTAGGTAAGTTTGAAACTGGAGGTAGAAAGCCTAATTGCGATATATTAATGTCAATAGCTGATTATTTTGATGTCAGCACTGACTGGCTTCTATATGGAAAAGAAAAAGTAAACTCCAATAATAGTGTTAAAGAAAATAAAGAAGATTATTTGTATAATCTACATGCAACTGATGATGAAATGATGATATTAAATCTCTATAGACAATTAAATGAACGTGATAAAATAAAAATAGAAGGAATGCTAGAGCTTAAGATATCTGAATATAAGGAATTAGAAAAACATTCTCCTACTGATAGTAATGATAAACCAGATTAAACATACATAATTTGATACGAATTTACATCATTTATAAAGATTCTTTTTTTGTGCTAAATTAACAACTAAAATATGGATATTAAGTTGCTCAAATAAACTATAATTTAATTACAAATACATTTATTGTAGTTAGATTAACATATCCATATTTTAGTTTATATGTTTTTTATATGTTTTAAAAAATATTCTATATCACTATGTAATTCTTTCTATCTCTAATTAATATATTATTTACGTCTTTAATTCTTCCAACATCTTTTTATATACAATTGTACATCCTTCGTAATTTTCCTCTCTAAGAAGGATTGAGCATGAAGTAGAATATTTAGTTAAAATATCCAATTTTTCCATGTTTAAACTTCGTACACCATTCAGCGCTGTAATAAAATCATCAATTGCTCTACAGCACTCTATTACCCCATCTGAATCTAATTTACACATAATAATATACTCCTTCTTCATATATTAGTTATTAATCTTCTTCTGAATATTCTATATTAAGCAATTGATAAATTGATGATTTATATTTTTTTCCTGCTCTTCTGCCATTTAAAATAGCTGACAAATAGTTTTCATTAACACCTATTTTTTTTGCTAATTCCCTTTGAGTCATGTTTAATTCAATAAGCCTCTGCTTTACCTGTATTCCCAAAAAAGGTATCCATTTTTTTTGAGTATCCATTTAATCAAGTTTCCTTTCTAAGTGGATTTATATTTAATTTTATTATTAAACTTATCTACCTCCCTCTATTTAGTATATTTTTTAAATATGTACAAATATTAAGTACATGAATTTATTTAATACTAAATAAGATTTTTTGATTACTTTGTGCTAAAATTAGGATGTGAATTCGTATCAATAAGTTAATTATAAGGTCATTTTGACCTTAAGTCAATATTTTTCATGTCATTTTGACCTTTATTTTATCATTATTTACATTTTAAAAAGTCTTTTTGACATTAATTGAACGGAGAGTGTTTATGGATACTTTAGGAGAAAGAATTGTTTATTTAAGAAAAACAAAGAACCTTAAACAATATGAATTAGAAGAAATGTTAGACTGTGATAACTTGAGTAAATTTGAAAGAAATATTAGAAAACCAAATTATGAGATATTAAAATCCATAGCTGAGATATTTAATGTCTCTGTAGATTGGCTATTAAATGGAGATAATATATCACAAGAATCAAATTTAATTTGCGATTCCTCACCAAACTATCCACTTAATAGCATAAGCTCTAACGAAATAAAGCTTTTAAAATCATTTAGAAAACTAAATGACTTTGATAAAGCCAAAATAGAAGGTATGATTGAATTAAAACTTCATGAATATGAAAAAGAAAAAGATAAAAATTTTAAAAAAACTGAGTATAATAAAAATAAAGATGAAAAAATAGATAAATAATTTTTATATTGCTTTTGATACGATTTTACATCATTTCTTTGCTCTAATATTTTTATTTCATTTATTTTCTTTTTTATAGTTTTATGATAAAATAATTAGTATATTTTGCTTTACTTGAATGTAATCATTTATACAAAAGTCAAACATAATATAAATGTAGTAAATTTTTAGTTTCAAGTAATCTCTCGTTATTATAACTAAATATTTATTAAAATTAGGAGGATAAAATGGGCTTAAAAGACAAATTCGCGCAATCATTTGCTAGATCAAAAACTATGAGTGGCCCTGAGAAAAAGGCTAATGAAATAATGGGTAAACTACTTCTTAAGAAGGCTATATTACCTATCGTTTTAATGTTCGTGATAATAATCGCTGGAGCTATGCTGAAAATCAATTCTTGGGTTACACTTGGCATAAATTTAGTTATTGCTGTTGGTGCTTTCTTCTACATAAGAAATTCTAGTAAAAAGTATCAAAACTTTAAACCTTATGTTGGCAATTTGATTAGTTTAGAGAAAAAAGGTAAAAAAGAGTATGTTGCTATTATAAAACAAGGTAAATTACCAGTTAAATTACAAATCGTTTATGGTGGTGAAGACCTTGAACATATTAAGAAAAATCAAATGGTTCAAATAAGTTATAATCCAGATGCTAAGATAGCTATTTTAGTTAACAGACAATAATTTTATAGTTTAATTATAAAAAGAGGTAGCATTTAATGCTACCTCTTTTATGTCATATTATACATATTCCTTTTGTAGCATATCTTTTATATCAGTTACATTTTCTTTGATTTCCTCTACATCTATCTTCATTATGCCCATCTGAACAAGTATATTTTTATTTATTTCTTGTTGTTGAGTAGATAATTCTATAAAATTCTCTACAGTTTTTTTGTACATATCTCTATCTTCTTTTTTCTCTTGCATAGTGTTTTTAAATAAAAGAGCACATAATATACCTATTGCCCCTAGACTGCTCAATTCGGTTATTAATTTATCCATTATATCCTCCTATCATATAATTTTTTTTACACCTACATTTTGAACTAGTATTATATTTTAATATCATATAATATTCTGTATTTTGACACACTATTTATCTATTTAGTGTTTTAATTTTTTATTTCTTTTATAAATTAATTAAATCTACAAACTATCAATATAGCAAAAAATAAGTACAAGGTCTTAACTTTAGTAAGTAAGACCTTGTACTTTGCATAAAAAAATAACTACTCTATAGTTATTCTAAGTTTACTATTCAACTGGTATTTCTAGTTCTTCACATCTAATTCTAACTTGTTCTCTAATTATTGTTGGTACCTCTTCTATAGTTTTCTTTCCTCTTAAAATTAATGCTACATATACCTCTACCATTCCACTTTCACCTCCAGATTTTAATGTATTAAATGTGCTTATACTGCGAACTTCGTTGACAGGATTTTGACTTAATAGCATCTCATATATTTCTGCATTTGCTATAAAGTTACTAGTTATGTCATCATCTTGTTTTGATTGACCTACACTTATATCTGAAATATCTTTATATTGCATTTCTACTTTTCTACCTTGTTTGATTTGCTCTATTTTGTTTTTATCAAATTTAAACAATTTTTAACACCTCCATTTTAAGCTTCTGGTTCGTTGTTTTCTGCATCATATCTAAAAATCATAGATGGACGTTTTATAGCTGTCCATTTATCTCCTTTTTCTACTATGATTTTAGGTTGGGCACTTTTTATGTTAGCTTCTTCTAATTCATAGATTTCTTGATAGCTTGAATCTGATTTTTTGATTTCAACTAGTTTCATGTCTTTAAATAAATCAGATTTATTTATTTTTACTTGAATCTTAGTCTTATTTATTAATTGATATATAGAGTCTCCAAGGTTTAAGTCTTCTTCAAGCCCTCTATCTAGTGTAATTGTAATATCTTGTTCATTAGATGCTGTATTGACTACCTTGTACATTCTATTGCCTATCATAACATAAGAGTCTTTAATTATAGAATTTCCAGTACTCTCTTTAAAAATGAATAGAGATGCATATAGATCATCACCTTTACAATAAGCTCTAAATAATATCTTATTCTCTCCTATCTTGATTTTATCTTGTGGTATTTCAAATGATATTTTTTCAGTAGTTAAGTCACTTGTAGATTTTACACTTTCTCCATTTATAAGCATTTCTATTTTACTTATATCTTTATTAGGGTCTTGTATTTTTATTTTAATTGATGAAATTGATTTTTCAGAAATCTCTATAGCAGCATTTGTTGTTCCTACTTCAGATATAATATATAATGTATTATCTGTCACAAGTACATCCTTTACAGTATTTACGTCTTCAGAAATAGGTATTATTGTAAACTCTTTTAAAAATTCTACAGGTTGTTCAATCTTATATACATCTCTATTTTTCCCAGTAACCCATACTGAATTATCATTTTTAAGTACTAATATATGGTCACTTCCATAAGATTTTATTTCTCTTATATCTGTTAATGCTTTTGTAAAAAACTTAATTATAGTATTTTCACTATCACTTCCTAATCCTAAAGCACCCTTATCATTATACCCTTGTACAAATAATTCATTGCCTGTAGTTACTACTAATGTATAGTTTTTACCACAATGTACTTCTTTACAACTAGATACAGTTGTAATTCTTTGTAATTCAGTAACTGGATTATTGTGACCTATACCTAACTGGTATTCAGAGTTTTTACCAATAGACCAAAGACTATCATCAGATTTTATAAAATAAGTAAAGTTATCTCCACATGAAACATGTTTTACATCTGATACATTAATTTGTACAAATTCATCTACTTGATTTATAGACAAGTCTTGTAATAGTTCTCCATGGTAGTTTGTACCACACCCATACATTGTTCCATCATTAAGCAATACAATAATATGAGTTTTAGAAATAGATACTTCTTTTATATTTTCATATGGGAGTTCAGTATAAAGGTCTCCTTTATATAAGTTTCCTAATACTAAACCGTAATCTATGTCTTTTGTAGTAGGTACAACTATCTTATTGTTTAGAAGTATAAAATTATGTCTATTTTTAATAGATGTTAAATCTCCCATTACAAAATTCATATGCTTATAATTAAATATTCTATTATCATTATTTCTACTATCATATCTATTACCAACACCTAATTGCCCATAATTATTTAATCCACATATATATATATCATTAGTATCTTTTATTGCTATATTAGCATACTCTAGAGGAAGTATTTTCTTTACTCTTGTATTGGTTTTTATAAATGTATCTCTTTTTGCTACATCACCAACACCTAATTGCCCATAACTGTTAGAACCTGTGCCATATAAGTCACCATTATCACTTACATAATATCCACATCCATAACTCATACTTATATCTTTTGCCTTTGATGCTATTTTTTTAATCTTCTCTGGAGTCTCACTTCCTGTACCTGAACCATTACTACATTTACCTGCAGTATATACATCACCTTCACTTGTAAGTAAAAGTACTGCATTATTTCTGTTTGGAGCTACCTTTACTACATTTGAAATTGGAATTTCGGAAAATGCACTCTGATTGCTGTTGCTATTTAGTCCTAAGCAATAATCAGTATTTAGACCTGTACTATATGCAGTATTATAGATTGTTATTATATAAGTATTTATTTCATTTGGTATAACTTCTTTTACATTTTCCATACACTTTATAAAACTATACTGGTCAGTAGTATTTCCCATACCTAGTTGTGAATTATTATTGTATCCACAACAATATGCAATGTTTGTGTCCTTTACAATAAATGTTGTTGTATCTGAGCAGTATACATCTCTTACATTAGTTATATTGTTTACAGTAAATGTTAATACATCTGGATGATTACTTTCACTTCCCATACCTAGTTGTCCATGAGTGTTTTCTCCACATGAATATAGTGTGTTATCATCTTTGATTGCATGTGAGTGAGCAGTCCCTAAAACGACATCTCTTACATTTTGTATATTTACTTTGGTAAATGTATTTCTGTTTACTATATCTCCTAATCCCAATTGTCCTTTGGTATTGAATCCTGTAGAGTATAGTGTTCCATCATTTCTAATTGCAAATGTTGTGTTACCATCTATACTTGTTGATATTTTCTTTATGTTATCAAGGTTTATCTGAGTGAACCTATTTCTATTTATTGTATCTCCTAATCCCAATTGTCCAGAACTATTATTTCCTGTGGCATAGGCTGTTCCATCATTTTTGACTATAAACATTGTATTTCTTGATGTTGTAATTTCTTTTATATCATCCATAAATATAAATGAGTTTGATTGTTCAGTTATATTTGTGAATTTTTTTACTGGTTCATTGTTATATTCTCCTATACCTAGTTTATTAAATTGATTTGCTCCTGTTACATATATATTGTTATTTTTATCTACTACTACAACAGTGTTATTTTTTACAATTATATCTTTTATATCTTTTAGTCCTGTATCATAACTACTTACACCATCTAAACTTATTATATTTCCAAATTCACCTCTACTAGCAATTCCATGTCCATATAATTTAGAACTACTAGAAGTTATAATAAAAAGACTCCCCAAATTTGAATATTCAGAGCTAATAGTAGTATAACTTTTATATCCAGTAGCAGATGACCCAAATGTTTTAGGATATCCAGTAACATATGTACTTCCCTTTCTAACGTATAATATATTGTCTGATGTTCCTATTATTTTTTCTATTCCGTTAAAAGTAGTTTCTTGTATAAAGTAAGTATTATAATTAGAAGTTGTATTTTCAATGAAATATCCATATCTTGAATAATCAGATATGCTTGGGCTATTATTTGATGTAGCAACATATCTATGATATCCTGCTAAGTAAACATATCCGTTTTCATCAATAATTGCACAACCTTTCTCAAAAGGAAAAACATTAGTTATTTTAGGTAATTCTCTTAATCCACCTGCACTAGAAGATGTTGAATATGTCCTACAATTAGATACTATTGTTCTATTTGTGCTACTATTGTTACCTCCTGTACCTAATTGATAGTAATCATTATATCCAGAAACATACAATTTACCTTCACTATTTATCATATATACAGAACGATAATATGTTGCTATCTTTTCTATACCATTTATATTTTGCTTATATGGGTAATTAGAAGTCCTTTCTATATTATTATTAGCACTATAGCCCCATCCATATACTTCTTTTGAATGATTTAAAGCTATGGCATAGTCACTTTCTACACAATAATCTTTTACATTCTCTATTTCTATTTTTGTAAATATATTTCTATTAACTTCATCTCTTAAACCCAATTGTCCATTATTATTTAAACCACAAGAATATAATGTTCCATTATTCTTAAGCACAAAAGTGGAGCTTCCACTTCCCTTTACATCCAAAACATTATCTATATCCACCTTAGTCATAACTGACCTGTTAATAGTATCTCCCAATCCTAACTGTCCATAATTATTTAGACCACATGCATATAATGACCCATCATTCATAACTATAAACATATTGTTATTCGTCAATTCTATCTTCTTATAATCTTGAAAATTATCACTTAACTTTACATTTAAAAATTCACTATTATCTTTAGTAACATACAAATAATCATCATTAACCAATAAACCTGAATAATTATCTAAACTTGAAGATTGTACCTTTGAAAATTCATATAGAAAAGTTGTATGAAAGAATGAACCAAGTTGACCCGCTAAATTACATCCAGATACAAATATTTCCTTTGAACCATTTATTAAAAAGTTAAATTGAGAGCCACACTTAATATCTTTTATATTTTCGATGTTAACCTTAATAAAAGTATTTCTTGATGCTACATCCTTGTCAGCATTGGCTAGTTGACCATAAGTGTTTTGCCCTGTACTAAATAGTGTATTATCATATTTTAATATCATAGTATGACCATTACCACAAGAAGCATACTTAACATTGTTTATATTAGAAAGAGTAAATACAATTGAATTATTATTATTTCCTGTACCAAGCTGACCAACACCATTATATCCTGTAGTATACATAGTTCCATCATTCTTAATAAGTATTGTATGACTACTACCACACGCTATATGCTTTGCATTGTCCATACCTTCTATTTTATTAAATACACTCTTATTTAAAGTACTATTAATTCCCAACTGTCCACTTGAATTTAATCCACAAGCATGTGCTGTCCCATCCATTTTTATGATAAATACAGATTGATTATAAGTCACTACATCTTTTACACTATCTATATTTACTTTAGTAAAAGTAGCTCTATTGTTAGTATCACCTAATCCAAGTTGACCACTTGAATTTAAACCTGCTGAATATAATGTTCCATCATTTTTAAGTACAAAAGTAAAGTCATAACCACATGCAACAGTTTTTACATCATCTATTGCTAACTTAGTAAATTCATAATATACTGTAGACTCGATTACTCCCAATTGACCTACATTGCTTGTTCCTGCTCCATATGCAAATCCATCTTTAGTCACTGCTACACTATGTTTTGAACCACAAGATACGTATTTTACATTGTCAATTTTTACTTTACTAAACATTCTTCTTTCTGATGAATCTTTTCCAAGACCTAATTGAAAACCTGTATTATCACCACAAGCATATAAATTCCCATCTGACTTTAAACCAAAGGTACTATTACTTATACCAGTAAAAAATTCTACAAAATCATAATCATTATATCTTTTATCAAAATCATCAATCAATATATTCTTATCGTTAAAATAAGCACCACGTTGTAAAAGTTTATTTTGCTTCATTATCAGTACTACCCCCTTTATTTATCTAATTTCATATGAATACTTATTTAAAGTTATATCTTTCTGTTCTTTTAAATAAGTGTTACTAGATTTTGTCTCAACAAAGTTATTATCCATCTCATGTATATATCTAACTCTATTTGCACTAAATGGTAATACCACATCTCTAAAAATCACATTACCCATTTCACCTGTTATACATTTTCTGTTTAAGTCTAATTTAAGCCCTTCTATAGCAACTATGTTATTTCCATTTGCTAATGTATCATACCAATATCCTGCTTCGTCTACAGTTACTTCTGACTCCAACTCTAGGTATATTAATATATCTAATACTTTCTCAGATAATTTGTTATAGCTATTTTTTAATACAGATAAATCAGTTTGTATTTGCCCACTTATAACATCATCAAAAGAGATATTTTCTATTTTTTTAACTACTTCATTTATAGCTCCTGATAAATCTTTAGAATCTGTAGATAAAATTTCTTCTCCAATTTTCACTTTTATTTCTTTTATATTCTTATCAAACTTATCATCTAAATCTTGAATATCCTTTTGAGTCACAAAAACCAACGTTGGGTCCACTTCCAATGTCACATTTGAAGTATTAGATAACTGTAAAATCATCTTTACAACTAAATCTTTAATACTTCCATCCTCAGCACGTGGCTTATACGTCTCTGGATATTTGCCTATAGCTATTATATTATTTTCATTATCCAAAACAGCAGCTTCTCTTATCATAAATCCACCAACTGTTCCTGGCAAAATAGTCTCTATAACTATCCAATTAGGATTCTTTTCATCAATTCTTAGAGAATTTATATTCCCTTCCCAAACTACATTCTTTAATGCAGTTTGCTCTTCTGTTGGTTCATAATATTCTCCATTACTATCTCCAACTTGAAACTTGGTTAATCCTACAAGCTCCCCTAGTGCAGTCGCATTTGCTATTTTTTCTCTACCAATTTTGGTTAATATTATATAAAATTTTTCTTCCAACTATACCACCTCCGATTTAGGGTAAACTACTACATTTTCTACGCCTGTATCATTTGCAATAGCTATATTAATCTTACAATTACTCTCAATACATTTAATACTTAAAGGATAGACCTTTATTTCTTCTCTACTTAGCATTCCAGCTCCACAATTTACAACAGCACTACATTTTATAATTGGTTCAAAGTATGGATGGACTTTTACCTCTTCACTGCACACCATACCTCCACCACAATAGACCATACTTTCATCTAATATTATTGGCTCTAGATAATGTAACAAGTGAGCAGGCTTTACCTTTTCAATCATGTCACTACAATCTAAAAGAGTTTTATAGTCACAGTTATTTGCTATAAAACTCAATACGAATGTAAACTTATCACTATAAACTTTTATATCTGTTTCTGATTTTGTATAGGCTTCACAGATATTTTTTATAACCTCAATAGTGCTAGTACCTCTGCTTCTCATTTTGGCTTTTATATTGCTACGTCTTGTACCAAAATCAAGCTCTTTTTTTTCAATGCAGAGTATATCTTCCCACATATCTAGTCCCCATGTTGCTGTATCAACAAATAATTGGTTAAAAGTATCATCAATATCTTCTTTAAGAATATTTAATTCTGTATCATATGCACTTTGTATCTCTTCTACAATGTAATTTCTATCAAATGATGGTAGTTTATCAATTAGTTTCATTGATTTTCCACCTCACTAAAATCAACAGATGTTACACTTGGTATTTTATCTTCATTAATAGTTATATTGTCTGTACTTCCATTTATAAGTAAATTGCTTAAGTCATGTACACCAGTAGTGTTTATAAGTATTCCCATAACCTTCGTATAGATTATCTCTCCTCTAATATCTCTAAAGTATGAATTTATACTTTCTAAGAAAGATTCTTTAACATTATCTAGTGTGTATCCATCTTCTAATTTCATTACTGCACTTATATTTATTTCTATTGGTGCTGGTGTCACAACTGTTATAGTTGGTCCAATAGGTTTTTCTTCATCTATATGTTGCTGACACCTTTCAATTGTTTCTGTATCAACAGCTTGATTGTTTTTTCCAAATATCAGGACTTTAATTGTTCCTGGGCCATCCCACCTTGGATAAACTTTAACATTATAGACTCCATCCACTTCCAAAGCCCATTCTTCATAATGAGCTTTATTTCCACTTGTAGCTTGGTTTTTTTGTATCTTATAGAATCGTTCTTTTAACTCTTCATCTGTCTCTATATCTGTTCCACCTTCGAAACTTCTTGTATTAACAATCTTTGTGATACCAGATATATTATCAACCAACTTAAATTCACAATTTGTAGGTAGATTATATTTCTTACCAACTTCTAAAGCTTGAACTGGACTATTGTCACCTTCTTCACTACCAATAGTTACATCTTTTATTACTACAAATAGTAAATCTCTATATGATATTACTGTGCCATTAGTTATTACAGTTCCTTTCTCTCCAATAAATTCAACTTCTCCATTTGACTCTGTTCCCAACTTTCTATATACACCAAATTCATTAACTCTCTTGTCAAGAAACTGGTTATATGTGTCTTGTATAAAAGCCATTTTATGTATCTTAGAAAGTTCTATATACACCTTTGCAAGTTCTAGATTATTTCCAGATACCATATTGTTTAGAAAAGACCCCTCACCTTTATAAATATCAAGATTTATATTTTCAAGAGTTCTATTTTTTATTATTTCATATGTTTGGTCACTATACATTTATTTCCACCTCCCCATAGATAGTGGATACTTTTACATTTGCACTCAATATGTCTCTGTTAAAGTTAGCACTTTTTACATTTACTTCTAATATATATGGATTTATTAAAAGAGCTTCTTTTATGAATCTACTTGCCTCACTTTCCGTAAGACCTTTTGTATACTTTTGCCCTATAAGTTCTGAAAGTTCTGTTCCATATTCTAAAGAATATATCTCATGTTCATATCTATTTGTTTTTATACACTTGTATATCCAAACTTTTAGAGCTTCTTTTTTTTCAATTATTTTAAAATCACCTTTTTCTAAAATAGGCTCATCTTTTTCAAAATCCCATGCCACTTCACGAAAGATTGGCAACTCTTCTGTTTTAGGTAAGATATAATCTTCTGGAACACCTATAAAAGGGAATATCGTACTCATTATAAGCTCACCAACTTACTTACAACAGCAAATTTCTCGCCTATTCTAAACATTATTACCATATCTCCAGATTCAAAATTATCTATAAAAGGATTTTTTACTTCATGTTTATGTTCTTGATTTGTTTCTGTATCAAAGGATTCTATCTGTCTATCAAGTATCCAACTATCTACTAAAATATCTTCTTTTTCTAATATAATGTTGTTTGTCTCTATTTTTAAATCTGGTAATTTACTTTTAATTTTCCCAATAAAAAAAGAAGGCTGATTATGGTACTTACCTTCGTCTCTCATTATTCCTATAAATTCATTAATCGGATTTGCCATTATATCACCATCCTCTAAAAAACCCTTCTAGCTATGTTAAAATCTTTTCTATTATTCAATTTACTTAGTCTAATTTTTTTACCTTTTCCAGGTGCTTCTATAAATTCTCCATTTCCTGTATATAAACCAACATGGCTTACTGGATTATGAAAAAATACTAAATCTCCTGCTTGTAAATTTTTTTTCTCTATTTTCTTTCCTACTGTGGATTGTTGGCTTGAAGTTCTTGGCAAATTAATACTAACTTTCTTAAAGCAATAAACCATTAACCCAGAACAGTCAAAACTATTTGGTCCATTACCACCCCATTTATAAGGCTTACCTAGATGTTTTTTTGCTTCTGATATTACTGTTTTAGCTTTATCAGATACATTACCAGCGTAACCACCAATAATAATCTTTCCTTTTCTTCTTCCAAATTTACTAGCTTCTTCAGCATTTCCAAATAAAATATCTATGTGGTATGTTCCATTCTTTTCTATAGTTATTGCAGATCCTACATCATTTACTTTATACACTCCGTCGCGTCCAGAAACTCCTGTAATTACCTGTATTTCATCTCCATAGTTCAGCAGAGGATGTTTATTTAAAAACTCTTTTGTGTAGTAAGTTTGTTCATATTTACCAACCATAGGAGCAGCACAAGTTTTTTTAGATGGGTCAAGTTTTTTCTCTCTACAGTCTATATCTCCACCTTCTTCTTTTCTAGGGCAATAAGCTGTAAATTCTGCTGTAAACTCTGTTCCTCCTGTATAACCTTCTCTTCCTAGATTACTTTCTTCTTTAGGTTCATCTTGGCCTGCTGACTTTTCATCCATAAGATTTTGAAAGTTAAGTTCAAGCTCAATTTGATACTCTCCATTTTGCCATGTATGTTTATCTGTATCTATATAAAATAACCCTACAAGCTTTGTATAGGAATCCTTAACTTTTACCCCTTTACCAGTTATACAACTTACATCTCCATAACCTCTAAGAGAACAACTTTTTTCTATACCTTTAAACTCACTATCCACATCTACATCTTGATTTTCTTGTTGCTGAATTACTTTTTGCATTATTACATTTACTTCTTTAAAAATTTCACTGTCTACTTTTTCACTAATCTTACTTCCATACTGGTCTACTACTATCACCTTATTTTTTACATTTTCCATACTTTCTGAAAAAGTAGTATTTATAATATTAAATCCCTCTTCAAACATAATACTTAGTGTAACAGTTCCTTTTTCAATAACATTAAACTTATCTAAATTAGCTTCTATCATATACTTTTTCTTTGTCTTCTTACTTGCCTCTGTATATGCACTCATTATAGTATCATATCCATTTACTCCTATAAACATCTTAGTATACTTGACATTAGTCTTTGCTATTGTTCCAGCTGCAAGCTTATTTTCAGCAAAGACTTGCTTTGCTATATCTTCAACTAACTTGTCTTTAAAATTGTACGACACTTCACTTTGTGTAAGTAGAAATCCCATATCTTTAGATACAAAACTAATTTCATTACTACTTGAATCTTTAGACCTATTAATTATCATTCCTCTAAAAAGCTCTTTTTCATCTACATAAAAACAAATTGTACTAGCTATTGGTATATCTATTTGTTGAAAATTCACATCAAAAGAGGATTGGATTATTGAAAACTCTAGTGTTCTTGATGGAGACTTATAATCTCCTGACCAAGAAACTTTATCCACTATATCAGTTATATCATATATACTTCCATTTTTTATGTGTACCCAAATTTTAATAATAAAAAATCACCTGCCTTTTCATTTAACTCTATCAGCAGTTATTTACAACTTATTACCTATAATAGCTATTTTTTTGGAGTTACCTTTGGTATTTTTATTCTTTTATACTCTTTTAAATCTAATGTAAAATACACATCTCGAGTCCCATCTCTTTCTTCATAGTTAAATCCCTCAATTATAACCTCCATATTTATATTTGTTTCTGTAATTGTAAATCTTAATATAAGACCTTCATTCATCCATTTTTCAATCTTATTTACACAGTCATATGGCGATGGAAAACCTGTATAATCACAGAAAGTATAGTCTTTATTTGGAAAAAAACTTGATATTGAAATACTTTTAAGCGCTACACCTCCAAAAGTTGCTATTTCACCTATTTTGAGTATACTAGAAGAGTTTACAGCAGCTTTTCCATTAATACTAAAGGAAGATGGAAATACTGGAAATCTAAATCTATCTTCTGCTTGTCTAAGCCACATTTCCATTATAATACACCTCCCAATTGTGCCATTTTTATACTTGAAACTAATTTTGATGTGACTTTTTCTATATCAGCTTCTTCTCTAATTACTATTGTATCAGCTAACTTGGCTATACTTATATTTCCACCACTTTTTCCGCTTCTATACTGATTGGCTTCTTGTTTAGTTAGAACCATTTCCCCCTCATGAAGCCTTGTTGGGTAGTCATTATAAGGTACATAATTTAATCCAAAGGCATTTCCAAGCAATGCATTTATATCAGGATTTGTACCTGAATCATGAGCTAATCCACTGTCCATACCTTCTTTTTCATATTTCTTTCTTCTCTCTGTAATATATTTACCTATTTTAGCAGTTATAGGGCTTTCATTTATAGACTTAACCATCTTCTTCCATGAATCGCAAATTAAATTTATAAAATCAGATAAGTTTTTTAATGCATCAAGAAAAGAATCTAAAAGTGGCTCCAAAAACTTCCATGCCTCTTCTAAAATTGGACCTAATGTTTCCCATACAGTTTTCCATACATTACCCATAGTTTCAATAAAATAATTTATTTGTGGAGCATGCTCTCCTAAAAAGGTAAAAATTCTCGTAATAATGGGACTAACAGCCTCAACTACAGGTCCTATCAACTGAAATGCTGTAGTTACTATCGTACCAAATATACTTATTAACCCTTGTGCAATTGGTGATTTATTGTTTATACTGTCTAGTAAATTATTTACTAAGTTTACTACTGGTAATAATGAATCTATCAGTGCAGTAAAGTCAATATTTTGTAATAGGGTACTTCCTGTGTTAACAATTGCTTTTGGAGCATTCCCTATCATTCTTGCTGCACTATTTTCAAAATTTTCTTGTTTATTTTCAGCCATCATTTTACGTTTTTCAACTTCACTAGAAAGTCTAAATTGAGTAGAATCAGGAATCCCTTTTTTATTCTTCATATTTCTAAATTGCATTTGTTCATCTTTATTACTAGTAATTCCTCTACCATTCACTACATTACCTATTTTTTCAGCCATTCTTTTAGATAGGCTAGCTAAATTTGATAACCCACTCTCTATAAAAGTTTTTATTTTCTTTATTCCTTGACCTAAAATATCATCGAAAGGTTTAACAATACTCTTCAAACCATTATTAATACTTGTTTGAGCAGCAGCTATTATACCTGGTATTGTTTCACTCATTTCTTTAGCTAGTCCCATTTGCTTTATACTTATACCTTCCAATGCTTCATCAAAAGTTTTATAATTTTCTCCTACCAAAGTATTAAGAGATTCCATGTTTCCCTTTGCTGCACTTAAAAAAGCTGCTGATACATCTTGTGTACTACTTGTATCCATATTTAAAGCTCTAACATCTATCATAGCCTGAGTTATATCTTTTTCTTTTTTCCCACCAGTAATATTACTAATCATTTTAGCTTTAGTTCCCATTGCAACAACATCTTCAGGATCAAAAGGTGTATTATCTGCCATATCTACTAAACTTTCATAATAACTATTAACATCTTTTTTACTAACTTTCCCAGTGTTTCTTTTCATTATACTTTCTAGGACAACTTTCTGATTTTGCTCTTGGCCAAGTAAGTCAACACCCTTTTTCACAGCAATACCTATAGTAGCACCATTTGTCAAATCTGATAGCTTCCCTTTTATAGAACTAAGTATTCCACTCGCCATATCCTTTACAGCTATTGCACCATTCCATACTTTACCTGCAAACAATCTTAATTTAGGAAATACCTTACTTATAACGCTACTTGCCATATCTTTAAGATTAACAATTCCTTGCCAGCTATTTTTAATAAAGTATTTCAATTTTTCCAAGAGATTACTTACAACACCCTTCGCTGTATCTTTTATTTTTATTACAACTGGCCATGCTTTGTTACTAATCTTTTTTAACCTTTCAAGTGCTTTACCAAGTGCCTTTTTTGCACTTGAATTGTCTACCCTTAACCTTATATTAGAAGCAAATCTCTTTAAGGAATTTATTTTTGAATTAGTTTTTTCTATTTCATTATTCTTAACTCTAAACATTAATACAATTATAGGATTTGAATTTAACTCATTTTTCTTTTGAATCAGCTTACTAAAATAATCAATAATCATAGCTATAGTTACTGCTAATCTCATAATACTTCCATTTAAACTTCCAATCGCTCCTGAAGCAGTATTTATACTAGAACTTAATTTTGTCATAGTAGAACTTGCACTACTAGCAGTAGTCTGAACTTTTCTTAAAGAAGAATTTAAACTATTTAATGTACTACTTGCACT
The DNA here is from genome assembly GCF_020657705.1 of Clostridioides sp. ZZV15-6598. Classification (NCBI taxonomy): domain Bacteria; kingdom Bacillati; phylum Bacillota; class Clostridia; order Peptostreptococcales; family Peptostreptococcaceae; genus Clostridioides; species Clostridioides sp. ZZV15-6598. Next base: position 17,019 of record NZ_JAGWCS010000065.1, read on the forward strand.
TCCAATAGAATTTTTTATACTACTAGCCATTACATTAGTTGAAAGAGAAACAGCCACAGTTGCTCTTCTAAAAGTATCCGTTACTGATATGATTTGATTCATCTTTGGAGTGTAATTATCTGTAAGATACATATTTATACCTTCTTCTCTTACATTACCCACTATATACCACCTCCTGTCAAAGGACAAACTCCATATCCATGCTTCATTTTTTCAACTTCTTCCTCAATTTCTAAGGCGAAAAAAGCTTCAATAAGCTTTAATTCGCCTTTATCCATTGCATAAAAAAGGGACGGTCTAATACCTTTTTTCTTCCAATAATAATACATTATTGTCGTCTTGGTATCCGTCCCTATTAGTTTTTTACCTCTTCTATTACTGCATTTTTACCATAACCCATTACATCTTGAAGGATTCTGTATAAATTAGTAATTTCACCTGGTAATAATAGCTTTCTCGCTAATTCCTTTGGAGTTGGAGCCTTAAATTTACTCATTAATTCCTTATTTTTAAATAAAAGATTTCCATCTAAATCACATATACCTTCTATAACTGTAAGCATTTGCATTTCTGGCAAATCTATATCTGTTTTCATGTTTTCATCAATTTTAAGACATGTATTTTGTATCTCTTCATCTTTACTTATTGTTAAAGCTCTACACATTACTTTAAACTCTTGTCCAAATATATTAGATAATCTTTTTAGTTCAACTATAGTACTTGGTCTTTCTAAGTTTTCTGCATCTGCATTTAAAAGTAAGTCTACTATATTTATATTTTTTGGTAATCCATTTTCACTCATTATTATTTACTCCTTTATCAATAAATTTCAATTCACTGACTATTTATATTTATTAACTATCTTTATTTATCAACTATCCATACAAAACTAAATTATATCAAGGAAGTCATACTCAGTAAATGTGAAAGGAGCCTCTATTTCTCCTTTTACTCCAACTTCCCAATCAGCTAAAGTTAAATCATCAAAAGCTATATTTTTTACTGCTATTCTTTCCGCTCCATAAGAATCTGGGTCATTTAACTTAGATATAGCTACAAATCTAGGTTCAGAACCCCTTTTTATCTTTTCTCCAATCAACTTATGCATTCTTGAGCTAACATGATATAAAGTTATTGAACCTTTCCCTTTATATCCCATATACTTTGTATCAGTTCCCATTTGACCTGCTATTATAATATCTTCTTTTGTAAATTCCATCTTTGCTTGAAATTTCTTTACTTCCGCTACTTTATCTCCATCAAGCCAAAGTTCTCCCCAAGTACCACTCATTACATTTCTAGCTTCCATATTTGCCATATTAATAATCCTCCTATATTTCTATTGATAAATCTATATCTTCCATAGCATCTAGTGCTTTTATTGTTGCTTTTAAAAATACTTTAGAACCAGTATTAGCTTCTTTTATTTCTTGTGAAGTCATATAAGATAAATCTATTCCCTTTGATTTCAAATACGATTTTTGTGCTTCAAAATCTATTTCAACAGTAGAATTAGACTCTATAAGAGCAGATTTTTCTAACTCTTCTAAATAACTTTTTATTGATACTATTAATAGGCATTTATTATCGTAACTATTAGTAACTTTTCCTATATAGTCATCTATGATTACCTTTCTTATATCACTATGTATAATATCCAAAGTGTCAACTATCTTGATTTTTTGGAACATCTCGCCTTTTTCTTCAGTTAAATCAGTTAAAGAATTTATTCCTCTAGCAATTCTTATAGCTCCAGCTTCTTTAATAATGATAAGCTCTCCATTATTAACTTTTGACTCTGCATCAGCTTTAGTACTTTTAGGTATATCAATAACATCACTAAGCTTAGTATAAGTTATTGATTGACTTAAAGGTGTACCTGCTATAATACCAGCTATTCTACTCGTAAACTCCTCAGCGCTATACTTCTTTGTTCCAACTAGTGTATCTTCTGTAGTAAAATTAATTATTCCCTCATGATTTCCTGCAACTTTACCCAATATAGCCTTAACTTTAACTTTGTCTGTATCTCTAAGTTTAATTATCCAACTTTTGATAACAGTCTTATCTGCTTCTATTGCTTTAGACATACATAAATAATTAAATTCTTTAGTTTCTAAAAAGTCTAAGGCACTTTGAACCTCTTCCTCTTCTCCTAACACATAAACTAATACTTTATTTGGTGCATTGACATTTCCCATCAAAGCCATATTTATATAGTCTTTATTTTCAACAGATAAATCAGCTGGTATATCTTCTTTTTCATGTATTTCATTAAATCCTAGTGCTTTGGTATCTTTAAGCACTATTGCAATTATTCCTCTAGCTGAACGCTCTTTAACAGTTGTAGCTAGCTCCTTAAATGATATATTGATACTTGGTAATCCTATAGCCATACTATCACTCTCCTAAGTTTAAATTTATTTCTTCCATATTTTCATACACTTCTTCTTCCTCATGTATGCTATCAAGAAAATTTAGTGTAATTGAAAAGTTCAATGTATAAATTGACTCCTCTTTTTTAATACTTTGTTCAATTTTAGTTATATTTAATTTTCTATTTCCTACATTTACAGTTCTATTAAATAGCTTATCAAGTTCATCTGAAACTTCATACATTCTTATATTATTTGATTGTGGTCTCGGTAAATATTTTATAGACATAACAACATCTTTGTTGTTTGTCTTTAACATTACAGGTGCACAAAGAGCTGATACCATACTTACAAAAAAACAAGACCCTTCAGAGCCTTGCACACTTTCATCATCAAGAAAAATACTTTCATCAAAACTTTTTTTAAGCATATCAATAATTGTTTCTAATATTTCTTTGTATTTAAGCAAATAATCACCACTCTATCACTAAATATTTTTTGATTAATGTGACAAGCTTCTTATGTGTAGCATAAGTAATTTTTAAATATATGTTCAATTTCTATATTGTCATGTACCATCTATATTTTTAGGTAATATCATATTTTTCAATTCTTCACCTCCCTCACTATAGATTTCTTTCACAATAACATTATCTCACATATTTTAGGAGGTGTTGTTGTTATAGTGTGTATAAAGTGTTGTAAAAGTGTTATGTTTTTTATAATATTTCACTTAACTTGCAAATCATCTTTTTCTTTAAGTTGTAACAAGAAGTTCTATCTAAATGTAATTTCATAGAAATATAGGTCATGTTATTTTTAGTCTTACTATTATAAAATAGATTAAAAAATTCCATCTCCATATCATTTAGACAAGTTAGAGCATTTTCTATTTTTTCCTTTTCTATTTCTATATCATTTTTTTCCATTTTTAATTTTCTTAATCTCTCCTCTTTTTTTACAACTTCATTTTCAACAGAGGAACTTATATTATATGTAGTACTAGTCTTTTCAGTATAAACTACAGCTCCACATCCAAAGTATTCATTTTCACACCTTTTTATATCTAGGTTAATATTCTTTATCTTTACATCCAAATACTTGTAATTATGTAATCTTTCATCTGTTTCCTTAAGTAATATATCTTTTTTATTATCCATTATATTTCTCCTTTTTATATTTTATTGTGTTTAGCCTTAAATTTATAATGATAGCTTCTAATCAATAGTCTTATTGCAAATTCCACAACCTTTAAAGAACATTTTGTTCTATGTATATCCAAAAAATTTTATCTCCATTTTGTTCTAAAATAACAGGGTTTTTTATACAAAATGAATCAGAATTTTTTATGCCTCTTTTTATTCTTGATACATAATTATTTGTAATTCCTGCTTTTTTCAAATTTAGTTTGCGCAGGCTCATAGATTCTCTGTAATCTTTTAAATTATTTTCAAACATGCTTTTCCCCTCCTAGTATAATTAAGAATATTTTGTTCTTATCTATTTCTATTATATAGAATTATTTGTTCTTTATCAATATTTTTTAGAAAAAATCATTCTTTTTTCTTTTATTAGTTTTAATTTTTAGAACAATTTGTTATAATTTATACATAAGGTGGTGTTATAATGTTTGCCAAAAGATTAAGAGAACTTAGAAAGGAATTTGGATTTACTCAAAGAGAACTTGGTGAAAAAGTAGGAGTTTCTCAAAGAGTTTTAGGATACTATGAAACAGAAAACAGATTTCCTGATGAACATATTTTAAATAAATTGGCTGATGTATTTAATGTATCAGTTGATTACCTTCTTGGAAGAACCTTGGTTAAGGAAAATATTGACACTGTTGCGGCACATAGAAAAAATCCACATGAAGACTTGCCTGAAGAAGCTAAAGAACAACTTAATGATTATATAGAATTTTTACTAAATAAATATAAAAAAAAATAAACTATATAATGAGCAGATTTATTCCTCTGCTCTTTTAATATAACTTTTCATCAAACATACATTCTATATTAGGGGGATTTTTATGAATAATTTGGATAAACTTTTTGAATTAGCTTCTCAAGAAGAGATAGTAATTCATTATACCACTCATATTGCAGGCGACTTAGAAGGATTATATATAAACAAACATGGTATAAAAGTTATATCATTACTCAATAACTTAAAACAAAATACCAATAAACTTACATCCATACTAGCAGAGGAACTTGGACACCATTTCACTAGTTTTGGATACTATATATCATCTTATAACGATTATTATACAAAAATCATTATAGATAAATGTGAAAATAAAGCTTTAAAATGGGCTTGTGAATTTTTAATTACAGAAGAAGATATAATAAATATAATTAATTCTGGTATTACTTGCGTTTATGAAATGGCTGATATACTTAATGTAGATATTAAATTTTTTCAAAAAAGATTGGAATTCTTATCATTAAAAAAACAAGCCTTACCACTTGGTAATAATAAATATCTTGTATTAACTAATTTGCCATATTTCTACATATTTGATCCAATTTCATAATAAAATGGTAGTAATTTTAATTGACTTAATAGCAAAAATCTATATATTTATTTTAACAAATTTTGGTTTCTATAAACTCAATATTAATATATAATAATGATAGCACATTATTTAAAATTCTAAAAACAAATACATGCTTTTTTAAGAAAGGTTGTTTGATGAATGTATAAAGAAAAATTTTTTGATAATTATTTTAAGTTCTTAGCACTATTTTTTTGGCCAATTATGTGGTATAAGTGGATAGTGATTTCAAATGGTACTCTTGAAAATACATTATTTACTGCTTATACAATTGTTGCAATTATTTACATCATTTTATACTCAAGATTTATAATAAAATATAAAGACATTACACAAATAGATTTCTTTTACAGGATAAGTAC
>NZ_JAGWCS010000066.1:0-21952 GCF_020657705.1 Clostridioides sp. ZZV15-6598
AGATATATTAGTTATAAGTGTAAAAGGAGGATAAAATGTTTAAAAATTTACCTAAGGTAGAATTGCATTGCCATTTAGATGGAAGTGTTAGAGTGGAAACTATATTTGATATAGCGCTTAAAGAGAGAATAGACTTGCCTTCAGATAATATTAATGAAATAAAAAAGTTATCAAAAGTTCCACATAATTGTACTTCACTTGATGAATATTTAAAAAGATTTGATTTACCTCTAAAAGTTATGCAATCTAAAGAAAGTTTAAAAAGAATTACTTTTGAACTTTTGGAGGATGCAAGTAAAGAAAATATTAAATATATAGAAATTAGATTTGCTCCATTACTTCATATTCAAAAAGGGTTGAGTGTTAAGAGTATAATTGAAAGTGTAGTTGAAGGAATTAGAGATGCTGAAAGCCTTTATGATATAAAAGGGAATTTAATATTAGGTTGCATGAGAACAATGACCTCAAAAGAGGCATTATTGGTAATTGAAGCAGGTAAATCCTTTATAAATAAAGGTGTTGTAGCAGTAGATTTATGTGGTCCAGAGAAAGAAGGCTTTTGCAGTGAATATAAAGAAGCTTTTAAACTAGCAAGAGATTATGGATATAAAATTACAGTACATGCAGGCGAAGCAGCAAGTGGAAAAAATGTATTAGATGCTATAAATATTTTAAAGGCAGATAGAATTGGTCATGGTATAAAAATTAATGGAGAAAAAGAAGCATACGATTTAGTTAAAAATAAAAAAGTATTACTGGAAATATGCCCAACCAGTAATGTACAAACTAAGACAGTAGATTCTTATAAAACACATCCATTTTATGATTTTTATAAAGATAATTTACATGTAAGTATAAATACTGATAATAGAACTGTATCAGATATAAGTTTAAATTCAGAGCTAAATTTAATATTTGATATATTTAATCTAAGTTTAGAAGACTATAAAATAATTTATAGAAACACAGTAGAAGCAAGCTTTGCAGATAAAGAAACTAAAAAATATTTACACAGTCTAATTTAGTAGGTTAAATGAACTAGACTTTTGAATAAATTAAGTGAGTTAATTAAATATGTATTTTAGAGTAGGAGATAAATTTGAAAAATTATAAAGAAATTTCTTATAATGAATTAGCAAAAAAAGAATTAGAACAATGGAAGAAAGATATATTAAAAAAACCGTCTATATTTGATAAAGCGTCAAAAGGTATACAAAATAAATTCAATGGAGTATTGCCAGATAAATACCATGAAATAATGACTTCTTCAATAAAAGGAATGACAAAAACTGTATTGTTTGGATATAAATATGCTACAAAACCACCAATTAGAAATATATCCTTAGAAGAAAGGGAAAAGCTAGTTGATGAAAAGGCTAAAAATTATAAAACTACAGCAATGATTGAAGGAGCAGGTACAGGAGCTGGAGGAATTTTTTTAGGGCTTTCTGATTTTCCTCTACTTTTAGGTATTAAGATAAAATTTTTATATGATGTCGCTTCAATATATGGATATGATGTCAAAGACTATAGAGAAAGAATTTATATACTAAGTATATTGCAGTTGGCTTTTTCTAGTCAATCGAATATAAATACAACATTTAAATTGATGAGTAATTGGGATGAGTATATAAAAAATTTACCAAATGATATCAATGATTTTGATTGGAGAACATTTCAGCAAGAATATAGGGATTATTTAGATTTAGCTAAATTTTTGCAACTAATGCCTGGAATAGGAGCATTTGTAGGATTTTATGTAAATGGGAAATTAATTGATAAATTACATGAAACAGCAGTATTTGCTTATAGATTGAGGATTAGAGAGCTTAATTAATAAATGTTAAAATTTTAAAAGTGGCTATAAAATATATCTATATATATATTGATTTGCATTGATAAAAACAATGATGAGTGAAAGGTAAAGCATGATAAAATCTAATGTAGAGGTTTGTATTTTAATGGAAATATTTAAGTTTTACTGTTTAAAATACAAAATGAACTATAAAGAGAAGTAATTGGGAGGAATATTTTCATGGCAAATTTACCAAAACAATTTGATAGTTTTAATGAAGCTAGACAAAAAGGATTTATAAATGCAAAGGAACTTAAAGAAAGTGGGAAAAAAATGGTTGGAGTGTTCTGTACATTTACTCCAGTTGAGATTCCAATGGCAGCAGGAGCAACAGTAGTAGGTGTTTGTGGAGTTAGTGAAGAACCAATTCCAGATGCAGAAAAAGTGTTACCAAGAAATCTTTGTCCTTTAATAAAATCAAGTTATGGGCATGCAATAACAGATACATGTCCATATTTCTATTTTTCTGATTTATTAATAGGGGAAACTACTTGTGATGGCAAGAAAAAAATGTATGAAGAGCTTGCAAAGGTTAAACCAACATATGTAATGCATTTACCAAATACTGCAAAAGGTGAGTTTGCTTATAAGCTTTGGAAAGATGAAATGGTAAAATTAAAAGATGAGGTTGAAAAATCTTTAGGAGTGACTATAACAGAAGATGATATAAGAGCTGCAATAAAAGATAAGAATGAAGAAAGAGAACTTCTAAAAGAGTTTTATGCACTTGGTAAATTACAACCATCTGCACTTACAGGTCTTGAACTTCATAATGTCCTATATCAAGCAGGTTTTAAATTTGACCGTACTGAGCTTAAGCAATCTTTAAGAAAAGTTATAGATGATATGAAAGAAAGATATGAAAAAGGAGAATGTCCAGTTACAAAAGATAAACCAAGAATTCTTATAACAGGTTCTCCAATTGGTGGAATAAGTGAAAAAATAGTTAAAACTTTAGAAGATGCTGGAGCATCAGTTGTTGCATATGAACTTTGTGGAGCTATAAGATCCAATGATTTATTAGTTGATGAAGAAACAGAAGATGTATATGATGCTTTAACACAAAAATACATAAACATAGGTTGTTCTTGTATGATGAACAATGACCATAGAATTGAACTATTAGATAGAATAATAGATGAATATAAGGTAGATGGTGTAATAGATGTAGTTTTACAAGCATGTCATACATTTAATATAGAAAGTTACAGAGTAAGAGAATTTGTTACAAAAGAAAAAAATAAGCCATTTATGTCTCTTGAAACTGATTATTCAAAATCAGATACTGAACAATTAAGAACTAGATTTGAAGCGTTTGTAGAGATGTTATAGGAGTAAAATAATAGGAGGGGTTATGTTTAGTATAGGAGTGGACTCAGGGTCAGTAGCAACAAAAGGTGTGTTATTTGATGGTCAAAAAATTGTCAAAAAAATAATTATACCAACTGGATGGAGCCCTAAAAGTACATCTAAACAAGTTTATGAGTTGTTAAGCGATGGAATTGTTAAAAAAGATATAAAAAAAGTAGTAGGCACAGGTTATGGCAGAGGAGTAATGGACTTTGCCGATAAGAAAGTAACAGAAATAACGTGCCACACTAGAGGAGTTTACTTTTTAAATGAGAATGTAAGAACTATTTTAGATGTAGGTGGCCAAGATAGTAAAGTTATAAATTTAGATAGAGATGGAAATGTATTTAATTTTATAATGAATGATAAGTGCGCTGCTGGTACTGGTAGGTTTTTAGAAATTACTTCTAATCTTTTGGGGAGTGATATAGAAAGTATTGATACGCTAGCTCAAGGGAATGAGCCAGTTAATATATCTAGCATGTGTACAGTTTTTGCAGAGTCAGAAATAGTAAGTCTCTTAGCTCAAAATATTTCTACTGGAGATGTAGCAGCAGGAATACTTAAATCTATTGCAAATAAGTCAACATCGATGCTAGCAAGAGGAGAAATAGTAGATGAAGTTGCATTTACTGGTGGTCTTGCAAAGAGTAAAGTATTAGTAAAAATGATAGAAGAAATATTAGATAAAAAAATATTTATTGCAGAAGATACTCAGATAATGGGAGCTCTAGGTGCTGCAGTAATTGGATTTAAATAAAAATATCTTAAAAAATAAAATAAAAAGCTGAATTTATCCAAGATAATTTCAGCTTTTTATTTTATTATATTTATTTTTAAAGGAAAACTTTGGTATAATTAATTTAAATGATTATATATTTAGAAATAAGCAATATTTAGTCATATATAGTATTAAATCTTTAAAAATTAGCTCGAAGTTAGGGGGAGGAAGTATGAAAAAATTTGCTTCAAGAAAAGCATCAAGGTTTATTGTATTATTTTTAATATCTATTTTAATAATGTCAACAATTCCTGTATCAGCTGAAAATGGAAGTACATTGAATCAGATAAAAAAAGCTGAATACAGTGAGACCTATAAACAATATCTAGAAGATGCTAAAAATGGACGTACAGAAAAATATAATGGGATTATACCAAATCCATATCAATTGGAAGGGACTAAAGTTCAAAGTAAAGGAAGAACAGCTCCAGCATCTTATGACCCAAGAAAGTTAGGATTAATGACTTCAATAAAAAATCAAGAAAACCTTGGAATATGCTGGGATTTTGCAGCTATGGCAACCTTAGAAAGCTTCCTAAAATTAAAGAATTATGGGGACTATGATTTATCAGAAGAACATTTAAGATGGTGGGCCTCAGAAGGTGAATATGGATGGACTGTAAATGATATGGATGGGGCTTTAAATTATGAAGCTATGGGATACTTAACATCTTGGTCAGGTCCTAAATTGGAAAAAGATATTCCATATAACGGTAAAATATCTAAAGCACAAGGAGCAACAAAACCAGCTAATATGAATACAGCACCAACAGTTTTTAATGTAACAGATGCTGTATGTGTAAGTAATGATATGAACTCTACAAAAAATGCTATATTGCAGTATGGAGCAGTAACATCAGGTTATTATGAAGATATTAGGTATCAAAGTGAAGACAGCAATTCATATTATTGCCCAACAAAAAGTTTCAGTACTAACCATGCTATTTCAGTTGTAGGTTGGGATGATAATTATTCTAAAGATAACTTTAATTCAAGTAATAGACCATCAAAAAATGGTGCATGGCTAATAAAAAACAGTTGGGGAGATTATAATTCCAAACGTGGATATTTTTGGATATCATATGAAGATAAGACTCTTATGTCTGATATAGATAATTTCTCAATCAGAGGAGGTCAAAAACCAAACGATGATGAAAAAATGTATCAACATGACTATGCAAGTATTGTTCCTTTAATTTCAAATAAGATAACAGCTGCAAATGTATTTGACTTTAATAGGGGAGATGAGACTCTAAAATCTGTAATGTTTTTAACTGAGAGTATAGGCGCTAAGTATGAAATATATTATGCTCCAGTAGTAAATAGTATACCTCAAGAAAATAACATGAAAAAATTAAAAGAGGGTACTACACAATATTCAGGATACATAACAGTTCCAATCGATTCTTTTGATATACCAGAAGGAAAAGGTGCTATAGTAGTTAGCATAGAAGATAAAAGTGGAGAATCAACTATAGGTTCAGAATCAAATGTGCCAGGTTACGATACGTTTAAAGCAAAAGCAAACTTAGGAGAAAGTTACATTATAGATAGTACTGGAAAATTCTATGATATAAATAGAGATAGCAAGTTTTATCCATGTAACTTTACTATAAAAGCTGTTACAGAAAAATCTTCTGGGGAAAGTATTCCAAATGAATCTTTAATTGGTAGTGATAGATATGAAACTGCCATTAAAGTTAGCCAAAATGGATTTAGTTCTTCAGAAAATGTAGTTTTAGTAAATGGAGGTTCAATAGTAGATGCATTGGCAGCAACTCCTTTTACATCTGCTATCAATTCACCAATACTATTAACACAAAAAGAAGCTTTGAATTCAAAAACTAAAGCTGAAATACAGAGATTAGGTGCAAAAAAAGTATACTTAATAGGTGGAGAAAATTCCATAAGTAAAGAAACTGAACAACAATTAAAAAACTTAAATATATCAACTGAAAGAATATCAGGAAGTGATAGATATAAGACAAGCTTGCTATTAGCTCAAAAACTAAATAGTATAAAAAATGTTTCTCAAATAGCTGTTGTAAATGGTGTAAAAGGTTTAGCTGATGCAATTAGTGTAGGTGCAGCCGCAGCAGAAAATAATATTCCAATTATACTTGCAAATGAAAAAAGCGAATTGCAAGGAGCAGATGAATTTTTAAACTCACTAAATATAGAGAAGTCTTATATTATTGGTGGTATAGTATCTTTATCAACTAGTTTGGAAAGTAAACTTAAAAACCCAATTAGATTATCTGGTAGTAGTAGAGACGAAACAAATTCAAAGATAATAGAGAATTTTTATAAAAAAGATACTTTGAAAAATGCATATGTAGTTAAAAATGGAATCAAGAGTCAAAATGATTTAATAGATGGTTTAGCAGTTGGCCCTCTAGGTGCAAAAAATGGGTCACCAGTAATTTTGGTTGGTGATAAATTGGCTGATAGTCAAAAAGATGTTCTTAAAAACAAAACTCTAGAGAAAGCAACTCAAGTTGGTGGAGGTGCAAATCAAAACGCCTTTAAGGAGTTAGTAAAATTAAAAAGTGTTAAATAAGATACTAGTATATTTCTAGTAGATAATGTCAAATTGAAGCTGTAAATAGTCATTTTGAATTATTGATAACTGAAACAATCAATAATTATAAGATTCTATTTACAGCTTTAAATATATGTATTAATATTTTTAATATATAAAATGGTAATTGATAAAATCAGCCTGTTTTATTTCTTGTTATGGAAGAAAAAATATGATACCGTATATGTGGGAGTTGATTTTATGACAACTATTTATGTGAAAAGGGATTACTTTTTCTTAGATACAGAGTATAGACAACCTTCTATCCATCAGCACTTTGCAAAGCACATTATTTTGTCAGTAACTACTGATTTAGTTGTAACATTTTCAGAAAATAAGAATGTTTATTGTAAAGGAATCATTATTGATTCTAATATTCCTCATACAGTAGCAAGTCAAGATAACAGGATGTTAGTATTTTTGATTGATGATACAAGTATACTTGCAAGAAATATAGATAAAATTTTATCTGAAAAGTCGTTTGTTATAATAGAAGATTCTATTGTTAAAGAAATACAGCAGTTGTATCATGCTTATCTAGTAAATGATGTCGACAATTCCTATACAAAATTCTTCAATTTTGTGTTTAGACAATTAAATATAGACTGTCAGAATATTGCAATTACTGATAAGCGAATACAATGGTCATTATCTTATATTCTAGAAATTGATACTATTGATAGTACTATTATTTCAGATATGTGTACAAAAGTAGAGCTATCAAAAAGTCGTTTTTCTCATCTTTTCAAAGAGCAAACAGGTGTATCACTTAATAGCTATTTAGCTTTATCAAAACTTCGTAAGGCTTATCAAGTTTTATTGAAGAGTGGAGATATTACAGTATCAGCTATGAATGCAGGATTTAGTTCTCCATCCCATTTTTCTGCTTCAAGCCAGAAGTTTTTGGGAATTTCCGCAAGTGAATTGATTGGCAATTGTAAAATATTTTCGGATTGATAGCGTCTATATGAAAGCAGTTTATTCACCCATATGTTAGAGTTAAGACATAGTTTTAAGGATTAATTTTTTCCTTGAAAGTATGCCTTATTGCATTAATGGAGGAGAATATAAATATGAGTGATATATTTTTTAAAAAAGGACTTTATCAATTAAATCAAGACCCAAATTTCAATTTTCAATTAAACCGTGTTATTATGTGGGATGGAGGACGTTTGGAGGATGTTCAAAAAGTTGCTTCTCAAATAGTTGATAGTGCTAGTTGGAAAGAACAACTTACCCAATTAGCTAAAATAGCAGAAATGGAAAAACGCACAGACAATGCCATTGCATATTACCGTATGAGTGAATTTTTTATGTATGATAGTGACACTGATAAGAAAACTGTTTATACTAAAGCAACAACACTTTTTTATGAGTATTATTCTGAATATTTTTCCAATGGGAAGGTACAGTATTTTCATGTTCCTTATGAAAACATAACACTTCCAGTTATGTTTTCAAAAGCTCAAGGTAGAAAGATAGATACAATACTACTTCATGGTGGTAATGATTCTTACTTTGAGGAACTATTTTTTCCTATGTTGTATCTTTCTGCTGCTGGCTTTGATGTGTACCTTTTTGAAGGTCCAGGACAAGGCGGTGTACTGCGAATACAGGGAAAAACTTTTACTTACAAATGGGAGCAACCAGTAAAATCAATCTTAGACTATTTTGATTTGTCTGGTATAACAATCATCGGTGCTTCGTTAGGAGGATATCTTGCTCCACGTGCGGCAGCGTTTGACAATAGAATTTCTTGCGTGGTTGCGTGGTCTGTATTTCCTAATTTTTTAGATGTTGTAATTGGTTCTCAGCCAAAAAAATTACAAATATTGCTTCGTTTACTACTAAAATACAGAGCGAAAAGACTTATCAACCTTATTGTAAGTTTAAAAATGAAACGAGGAAATTCTTTTGCTGTTTGGGGAATTAAACATGGAATGTACGCTTATGGAGCTGCTACGCCATATGAATATTTTAAAAAGATAGATGATTATTCGTTAGCTCCTATAGGTGACAAAATCACACAAGACATTTTAATTTTAGGTGCTTCGCAAGATCATTTTGTTGATTATCGAATGATTTGGAAGGAAGTATCCCTACTCCCAAATGTACAATCGTTGACATTCCGGTTAATGACTGAACAAGAGGACGCGAGTAATCATTGCAATTGTGGTAATACAAAATTAGTACTTGACACAATGATAAATTGGATATCAATGATGAAACAAGAAAAAATATAAAATAAAAATATCCTTTATAAAAACAGTATAATTTTATAATATTAAAAAAATCTTACCATTACAGTAGATAGAATTATTCTCTGAGTATCTGGATAATTGGGATAGCATTGATTTTGACGACAAAATAAAAGCCGCTGAAGGTTTGAACTCAACAATTATAGCAACCAGCGACTATGTTCAGATAGAGTGGAAAATATGAAACTTCCACTCTATTGAATTCATTTTTACTTTATCTTATTTATATCATTTGTATACCTAAGCTTACATATTATATAAAGATAATTTGTATTTAATTAAATTTTTTATATAGTTCTAATAGCTATTATAGAGCTAAGTGGTAAATATAGTGTGTAAGTTTCGTTTAAAGATGGATTAGATTCGTCTATATATCTTGAACAAAGTGTAATTGATAAGCTGTCTGCTTCTATAATTTCCCCGTATAGAGGGCAACTGCTAAAATAAGAATTTACTTCAACATATTTATTTAAGTTTTCTTGAACAAAATCATAAAAACGATTTTTTGTAGTAGTAGTCATAAAATCAACTCCTTCATTTTTTATTAAAAATGGAACATTTAAAAAGATAAATATGATTACTGCTATTAGAAACTAAGTTAAAAAATAAGCAAATAGATATGAAAATAGAATAATATATTATTTATATCTTAATTATAACATTATAGCATAAAAAAAGCTATATAAAATTCAGAATTTTCGAAGATTTTTAATAAAATTAATGAAATTATTGACATTAAAGAGTAAATGAATTATATTGACTATAAAGATTAATTTAGTCAAATGGGAGGTGAAAGAATGCCTAAATCATATTCCGATAAAGAAAGAGAGTACATAGTTAAAAGACTTAAAGAAGAGGCTAGTTTGTGTATTGAGCAATATGGTATTAGAAAAACTACTGTTGATGAACTTGTAAGACGAGTAAAGATTCCAAAGGGAACTTTTTATCTGTTTTTTCAATCGAAAGAATTACTTTTTTTTGAAGTATTGAGAGATATACATGATTCAATACAAAATAAAATATTATATGAATTAGAAAAACTTGATGAAAGTGTTACATATGATCAGTTGACAGATATATTTATGAAATTTTATAAGTTGGTTGATGATACTTCAATTTTAAATCTGTTAATTAATGGAGAATTTGAAATACTAATGCGAAAATTACCAGATTATATAATTGAAGAACATTTTAAACATGATGATTTTGAAATTAGTAAGATAATATCTTATATTCCAAATGCAAAAAATAAAAGTGTAGAAAACTTTAGTGGTGCGTTTAGAGCAGTATTTCTTACTATGTTATACAAACATGAAGTTGGTGAGAATTGTTTTGACGATGCTTTAAGATTGATGATAAGAGGTCTAGTTATACAACTTATGGAATAAATTTTTAAACTTGTTTGCTAATATTTTTACTAAAAAGTATTAACAAACAAAAAAATTGGTTTTTATTGACTATATAATTAAAATAGTCAAATATATAAAAAGGTGGGATAAAAATGATTAAAGTTGATAATTTATCATTTAGTTATACAGATAAAAAATTTTTACAAAATATTAATTTTGAAGTGGGAAAAGGAGAAATACTAGGATTTTTAGGTCCATCTGGAGCAGGTAAATCAACATTACAAAAAATTCTAATTGGTATGATAACCAATTATGAAGGAAGTGTACTTGTAAATGGAATAGAAAGCAAAAAACATTCAAATAAATTTTATGAGAATATAGGAGTTGATTTTGAATTTCCTAGTTTATATGAAAAATTAACTGCAATAGAAAATTTAAAATACTTTGGCTCTTTATATTCTAAAAAATTACTCCCAATTGGTGAACTACTAAAATCAGTAGGATTAGAAAATGAAGCAAATAAAAAAATATCAGAGTATTCAAAGGGGATGAAATCAAGATTAAATTTTATAAAAGCTTTATTACATAATCCAGACATATTGTTTTTAGATGAACCAACAAGTGGTCTTGACCCATCAAATAGTAAGATTATGAAAAACATGATTTTATCAGAAAAATCTAAAGGTAAAACTATTATTTTAACAACTCATAATATGTTGGATGCAACAGAGCTTTGTGATAGGGTAGCATTCATTGTAAATGGGAAAATATCGGCATTAGATACGCCACATAATCTTATTATGTCAAAAGGTGCTGTCAAAATTAGATATACATATTTTGATAATGGAGAAAAAACTTCTGAATGTTTTTTAAATGATACTAGTAATGACAAAAAATTAAATATGCTTATTAAGGAAAATAAGCTCTTATCAATACATAGTAGTGAACCAACATTAAATGATATTTTTATTGAGATAACAGGGAGGAATTTACAATGAGATTAAAAAATCTTATCTTAGGAGATATAAAGTTTCAATTTAAATATGGATTTTATTTTTTATATGTTGTCTTAAGTATTGTATATATTTGTTTGCTTAATGCCTTTCCACCATTATTGAGAGAAAAGGCAGCTATAATTATGATTTATTCTGACCCAGCAGCAATGGGATTATTTTTTATGGGAGCAATTGTACTTCTTGAGAAGAGTCAAAGAGTTTTAAATTCTCTAGCTGTATCTCCAATAAAAATATCAGAATATATTTTATCAAAGGTGATTTCATTGGCAATGATATCTACTATTGTAGCTATGGTAATTGCAATTACAGCAAATTTAAATAATATCTTGATAATAATTATAGGAACTTTCTTTGCATCTATAATATTTTCATTGCTTGGACTTATATTTGCAAGTAGAGCATCAAGTTTGAATCAATTTATTGTTTTAACTATTCCTGCTGAGATTGTCTGCTTTGTACCACCAATAATTAATCTATTGATGGATTTAAGTGTATTTACTAATTTGTATCCTTTTAATATATGTATTTCTCTTATTAGTGGAGATAAAAATTCGTTAGTAACTAATATATTAATTTTAATATTGATGACTGTAATAGTTTATTTTATAACATATTATTTTGTTTGTAGTATTTGGAAAAAGGTAGGTGGTGCAAAATTATGATAAAAATTATTAATGCTTTTAGACAAGAATTTGAGCAGATAAAAGGTGATGCTATACTTTTTGTAGTATGTATTTCTCCAATATTATGTGGAGTACTTATAAAATTTGGAATACCATTAATTCAAAACATATTAATTGATAGTTCTTATTATCAATTAACTTTAGAACCATATTTTTTAGTATTTGACTTGCTTTTAGCTTTCATAACACCTTTTATGTTCTTTTTTGCTTCTACTATGGTTATGTTAGGAGAAATTGATGACAATATTTCAAAGTACTTGATAATAACTCCTATTGGGAAAAGTGGTTATCTTATTTCAAGACTTGGAATACCAGCTATATTAGCATTTGTTATTACAGTAATTTTATTATTAATTTTTTCGTTAACTAAAATTTCTTTTTTATTAAATTTAGCAATTTCTTTAGTAGCTTTGATGCAAGGAATTATTATATCAATATTAATAACTTCTTTATCATCAAATAAATTAGAAGGTATGGCACTTACAAAGCTATCAGGTCTTTTTATGTTAGGTATTCCAGCACCATTTTTTATTTTAAATAAAATACAGTATATTTTATTTTTCTTACCATCATTTTGGTTAGCAAAGGCATTTAAAGATAGTAACTACATGTATATTTTTATCTCATTTATTGTGTCATTAATTTGGGTTGTTTTATTACTTAAAAAATTCAATAAAAAAATATCTAGTTAAATAGATTATCAAAATAAATGTAAGGTTGACTTGACATGAAAAATGGAAAATGTTACAGTTTAGATGTAAGGTTAACATTACATGAATGGAGTATATATGAAAAATAAAATCAAGGTATTAAGAGAAAAATTGGGGTTAACGCAAGAACAACTAGGAGAATTAGTAGGAACATCTAGGCAGGCTATAAATGCTATAGAGACTGGTAAAAATGAACCTTCAATATGGTTAGCATATGATATTTCAAGAGTTTTTAATGAACCAATTGAAAGTATATTTTTATTTGAAGAGAGTGAGAGAAAATCAAGAGCTCAGATAAGTAGGGGGGAATATTATGGCTCTAAGAGAGATTAGAACTTTTGACGATGAAATTTTAAGAAAAAAGAGTAAGAATGTAGAAAAAGTAGATAATAAGATAAGAGACCTATTAAATGATATGGCAGAAACTATGTACAACACACCAAATGGTGGAGGTTTAGCTGGATGCCAAGTAGGAATATTAAAACGTCTAGTTGTTATAGATTTAGGAGAGGGACTTATTAAACTTGTCAATCCTGAAATTATTAAAGAAGAAGGAGAGCAAATTGTTGTTGAAGGTTGTTTAAGTTTTCCTGATGTATGGGGAAAATTAAAAAGACCTAAAAAAGTTACAGTTCAAGCTTTAAATGAGAATGGTGAGAAAATAATAATTAAAGGTTCGGGCTTTATGGCAAAATGTCTTTGTCATGAGATAGACCATTTGGATGGCATAGTTTTTACAGATAAAATTATTGAACGTGTAAAACTATAAGGCAACTTAAGTACTAAATTTAGAGAATATTTTATAGTGAGGAGTTAAATTATGAGATTATGGCATAAGGATTTGATTGATGTATTACCTAAAAATCAATTAGTAAGTCAATGGAGAGAACTATTTGCTATAAAAGGTTCTATAGAGAAAAAAGGTACTCCAAATCATCTATTAGTAAATAAAGTATTAAATTATAATATTGATGAATTTAAATTTTATGCTAAAGTTATACATGATGAAATGGTGAAAAGGGCTTATAGACCCAATGAAGCTAAGTTTATAGAAATGCTAAAATGGAATAATAACAATTTCTCAATGAATGTATATGTAGTACATAATCTAAATTTAGGAAATTTATATAGAGATTGGCATAATGAAATATACTTAAAGCAATGTCTATATAATTTAGAAGAAAAAGCAATGTGTGGAGGAATATCTATGAATGAATGGGATATATTACTTTGTAAATACAGTGATGACTATGAATTATGGAATAGTAATAACTTACTTTAATTACTATAATTTAATATTATGGTATTATTAGATGTAAAGAGGTGATTATTTGTATAATAAAGTAGAATATATTCCAATAAATTGTGAAACTGCTTGCAATAAACTAAAAAGAAGTATGCCATATAAATGGGATTTAAATATTTATCGTGGATGTGAACATGCATGTAAATATTGTTATGCTATTTATTCACATAACTATATTAATTCTAATAATTATTTTGAAGATATCTATGTAAAAACAAATATAGTAGAAAAGCTTGAGAAACAATTGAGTAGCAGTAAGTGGAAGAGAGAAGTAATTAATATAGGTGGAGTGACAGACAGTTATCAGCCTATAGAAGCTGAGTATAAAATTATGCCAGAAATATTGAATTTATTAATCAAATATAAAACCCCAGCGATTATTTCTACAAAATCAGATTTAATTTTAAGAGATTATGATTTGATTGATAAATTATCTAGAATTACATATATTAACATTGCATCTACAATTACAACTGTAGATGCAAAGACACAAAAGCTCATTGAACCTAATGGAGTAGATTCAATGAGAAGATTTAAAATGTTAAAAGAATTTAGAAAAACTAACGCTTCAGTTGGTCTTCATATTATGCCAATTATACCTTATATTACAGATAATTTTAATAATATAAATTCATTGTTTAGATACGCAAAAGAAAGTAATGTACACTATGTGTTACCTGGAATTTTGTATTTAAGAGGTATAACTAGAGGTGTTTTTTTTGACTTTATTAAAAAAGAATTTCCTGATTTATTTGATAAACTATCAATACTGTATAGTACAGGTTCAGCAAATAAAGAATATAAAAATCAACTTTATAAAATGGTCAATCAACTTAGAAATAAGTATTCTCTATCAAGTAGTTATGCCAAAGTAATGAAAGAAAAATTAAAACATTCAAATGATGTTCAGTTGTCTTTTTTTGATTAATTTTAGATATAATTAGATACTTTTAAAGTGACTATTATAAATTATCTAAATTAAAATTTATTGACAAATAAATATAATAAATATACAATGTATCTATAAAATAAAAATATGAAAGGATGATGTTGTTCGGCGTACTTGATATCATAAAATCATTGATGTAAGTATTGCTGGAAAAGAGTAAATAAAATCAAATTTAATAAGTAAACAAAATAAAGCGATAGTTTTATTGTTGTGCTTAAAAATATTTGGTTCTATTTTACTCTTATTTAAACTCATCTTTTTGAAGTTAAACCACAGAGTAAAATCTGTGGTTTTTTTGTTTTATAAATAAATTTTAAGGAGTGGTATGTTTTGTTAAACAAATTATGTATGTATTTAGAAAGACCAGAAGTTTATAAGGAAAGTAAAGTCAATTTTTGGGATGATGAGTATATCTCAAAGCAATTATTAAAAGCACATTTAGATGTTGATTTTGAAGGAGCAAGTAGAAGTTTAGACTTTATTAATGATTCTGTAGATTGGATAGTTAAAGTTGCATCTCCAGATAAGTATCCAAATTTAATCGATTTAGGATGTGGTCCAGGATTATATGCAGAAAGATTTGCACAGAAAGGTTATAAAGTAACTGGAATGGATTTTTCAAAACGTTCTATTAATTATGCACAAAGTAGAAATGAAAAGAAAAATCTAAATATAACATATTTATTTCAAAGTTATTTAAATATGAATTACAGTGAAGAATTTGATATAGCTACTTTAATTTATTGTGATTATGGAGCTTTATCAACTAAAGACAGAAGTATATTAATGGAGAATATTTACAAGAGTTTAAAATCTGGAGGAAAGTTGATATTAGATGTATTTACAGTAAATAAATACAATGACTTTAAAGAAGTTAGAACATGGGAAATAAATGAAAATGGGGGCTTTTGGAGTAATGAAAGATATGTGTGCTTACAAAATAATTGTAAATACAGTGATTACAATACATTAGAGCAAACTCTTGTTATAACAGAAGGAAATGAAAATGTATTTTATATTTGGAATAAATACTTTTCAAAAGATAGTTTTTTTGCAGAAATTAAAGATATTGGTTTTAAATCAATTGAAATATTTAATAATGTAAAAGGTGAAGCATATTCTGATGATAGTATGACTATGTGCATAGTTTTGCAAAAATAATAGATATACTTAAATGAATAAATAAAAATTTGAAAGCTATAATAATATCATTTTAGGAAAGTATATATATTGAAAAATGCGTATTTTTATGTTACTTTTAATACATTATAAATTTGATTATATAAAAATGAAAGCATCGTTTTTTTATTACTTTTTATATAAAATTTATTTGAATGTATTTTTTAAACAGCATATGATATTAAAATTAATATATAGCTTAGAAGGATGTGGTATTAGTGTTAGAGGTTCAAGGAAAATACAATAAAGCAAAAATATTTACAGATAATGTAGACAGTACAACAATAGGTCAAATAATAGAATTATGTAATCAGGAATTTACAACAAAATCTAAGATAAGAATAATGCCAGATTGTCATGCAGGTTCTGGATGTGTAATAGGTACTGTAATGACAATACAAGATAAAATCGTCCCAAATCTTGTTGGAGTAGATATAGGGTGTGGAGTTATATGTGTAAATTTAGGCAAAGTTGATTTGGATTTAAAACAGATAGATGATTTTATAAGAAAAAAAATACCTCATGGATTTAATATAAATAAACATAGTAAAGCAAACTATAAAAAAGAGATAGAATCATTATATTGTATAAAAGGTATAGGAAAAGCTACAGAAGAATATAATCGAGCTATTGGGAGCCTTGGAGGGGGAAATCATTTTATTGAGTTAAATGAAGATAGTGAAAAAAATAAATATTTAATAATACATTCTGGTAGTAGAAATCTTGGCAATAGGGTAGCAAAATACTACCAAAAAAAAGCTTATGATTACTATGTTAGAATTAGCAATAACTTTGAGGAAGAGAGTAAAAGACTTGTTGAACAGTACAAAAAGGAAAATAGAGAAGAAGAAATTCAGGATGCATTAATAACGCTTAAAAAAGAACATAACTTTACCTCTAAAATACCAAAAGATTTATGTTATTTAGAAGGAAAATTAATGGAAGATTATCTTCATGATATGGATATTATACAAAAATATGCTGAATTAAATAGAAATACAATGGCTAAAAGAATAATTGAAGAATGTATAGGTCTTAAATTCAATGATTTAGACCATTTTCAAACTATACATAATTATATAGAAATTGAAAACAGAATACTAAGAAAAGGAGCAATAGCATCGTATGAAGGAAGAAAGTTATTGATTCCTATAAATATGAGAGATGGTGTTATCTTGGGAGTAGGAAAAGGAAATTTAGATTGGATTAATTCTGCACCCCATGGAGCAGGACGTATACTTTCAAGAGGAGAAGCCAAAAGAAGTATAAATATGAAAGATTATGAAGAATCTATGAAAAATATATTTACAACGAGTGTAAATATTAAAACCATTGATGAAGCCCCTCAAGCGTATAAGCCAATTGATGAGATTGTAGAAAATATAAGAGAAACAGTTGACATAATTAATATATTGAAACCAATTTATAATTTTAAGTCAAATTAATAATTTGGAAGATTAATATAATATAGTAATATTAATATATATAAATAAAGAAGACTTATATATAAGGAGTACAAAAAATAGTACTCCTTTTTTTCTATGTAGGTTCAGTTTCTATGTAGGTTCAGAAATAAGGATTTATTTAATTATAAAAATAAATCTTTAGATATTTCTTAAAGAGAAACTTGACAATTGAGAAGTAAAGATATAATATGTATAGTAACTAAACAGTAATGAAACTAAACAGGTAGAGGTGAAAGTATGAGAGATTATTCTAAACTAATTACACTGATGGAACGTATTATTCACAAATACAATCAGTGGGAGGATAAAAAACGAACTTATGGAACAGAGCTTTTATTATCAAAATCAGAAATTCATACAATAGTAGCTGTTGGTGATAATCCTGGGATAAATATTACATCTCTTGCAGATTCTCTAGGTATTACAAAAGGTGCGGCTTCTCAGATGATTTATAAACTAGTAGATAAAGGAACTGTGATAAAAAAGGTATCTCCTGATTCTGATACAGAAGTAGTTTTAAGCCTTACAGATGATGGAATGAAAAATTATAAAGCTCATCAAGAGTATCATAAGCAAACTAATGATGAATCACTTAAACTGTTAGATGATATGCCAGAGCCTTTTTATGAGTATATGTTGAGTTATTTTTCTGCTTTTGAAGAAAGTATTGATAAAAAATTAGAAGAAAAGTAATGGCTATGTGTGAAAAAATTGCTATCGTAGAGGGTAGCAATTATTTTTAAAGATATGTTTAGTAACTATACTGTATTGAAACAAAACATTTGAAAGGATGATTGATATGGATGAAAATCAAAAAAGAATCTATCTTTTAGAAAAAGAAGATGTAAGGAAATCACTGTTAAAATTAGGAATGCCTACTATGATAGGGATGATAGTATCAGCATTATATAATATTGTTGATGCTTTCTTTGTAGGTCGTTTGGGGACACTGCAAACTGCTGCGGTATCCTTAGTATATCCATTAACTATGGTTGGTACTGGAATAGGATTGCTTTTTGGAAGTGGTGCAGGTTCTTATATTTCAAGGCTTCTTGGTAAAAAAGAATATGAGGAAGTAAAGGTTTGTAGTAGTATAGCTTTCTTTTCAGGTATATTTTTAATCACTGTTTTGGTTACAATTATGCTATTATTTTTTAATCCTCTTATGAATACTTTAGGGGCAACAGATAGCACACTTTATTATGTAAGAGAATACGGTTTGATATATATTTTGGGGCTTATATTCAATGTTTTCAATATAATGATGAATAATATGATAGTTGCAGAAGGGAGTTCTTCATTCAGTATGACTGCTATGTTGTTTGGTGGAATGACAAACTTCATATTAGACCCAGTTTTAATCTTTGGATGTCATATGGGAGTTTCTGGTGCTGCTATTGCAACACTAATTTCACAACTTGTCTCTACTTCATTTTATGGGTTTTATATTTTAAAAGGGCATACATTTTTGAAAATTTCTTTTAGTTATTTTAAAATCAAGTGTACTATTTACACAGAGATTTTCAAAATAGGTCTACCAGTTTGCTTCTTCCAATTTTTGACTGGCGGCGCGGTGAGTTTAACTAATATTGTTGCTAAACCATTTGGAGAAGCTGCTATTGCTGGTATGGGAATTGTTAATCGCCTTATGTCTTTGGAATCAAATGCTTTGTATGGTTTTTTAAAAGGTTATTCTCCTCTTGTTGGATATAACTATGGTGCAGGAAAAATAGATAGAGTTGAAAGAGCTACTAAGACAGCAATATATTGGAGTACTGTTATAAATGTATTGTTTGGAATTTTGTGCATTTTATTTTCAAAGCAATTTATTTATGTATTTAATCAAGAATCAGTTAAAGTATTGGAAATTGGAAGAACTGCTTTAATTGTTGATGCTATTTCATTTATGACATTAGGGATTCAAATTGTCATAGGAAATTACTTTTTAGCAATTGGAAAGGCAAAACAAGGTGGTATGTTAAGTATATGTCGTCAAGGTTTATTGTTCATTCCATTTCTGCTGATTTTCACAAACTTATGGGGTATTACAGGTCTTATTGCAACTCAATTGGTAGCAGATGTATGTGCAACAATTATTACTGTTGCAATGTGGTTTAAAGAAAAGTCACTGCAATTAGTATAGAAGATATTTTATTATAAAAGAAAATATTATTGAAATATTGATAAAGACGTATTATATTTTAATAAATTATAAAAATACACGGAATATCTTGACAGATTCACTTCTTTGAAGTTAGAGTTATGGAAAAGGGTATTCGAGTTAGGCGGATAAGACAAACCAAGAACTATATTTAACGGAGGTAAATGATAATGAAAAAACTTGCATTTTTTATACCTGCAATCGCTTTAACAATTTTTTATGGCTTGGCAGCTTTTGGAGGAATGGGAGCTATTCACCCTATTGTTGTGTTGTGGTTGGCTTTGCTTTGGATTGCAGGCATTTTTCTAAGTAAAACCATGTTTTGGGGCGGCTTACTAGGATTTATCCCCGGAGCTTGTTTTATCTATATGGGTACGCAAGAGACAGGACAAATTTTCAAAGAAACTTCGCTTGGCGTTATTATTTTGCTTTATTATGCTGTATGCATTTTTTACTGCATTTACAAAAAGAAACACTCCCATATGCCCAAGGAAACGCGCGTTTAATGCGTGGCCATGTACCGAATTTACTAACTAGGAAAAAGCAAAATCCCGCCCTTTTCCCACCCAACCTTACAAAACTATGTTGCAAGGATTTATAAGGGGCTTTATAGTGGATATGGGAAAATGCCTATTTCATGCGGACTTGCGAGCTTTCCAATAAACAGTTATGCGTCCAAATAAGCCAGCTTCTCACTATTATCTGAATAAAAAATAGTATTTTGTTTTGGTTATTTAAATATGAGATAATATGGACATATTCTTAAACTTAAACTAGAAAGAAGGTCTGAATAATGAATTACTATATAGTTGATGCATTTACAAATAACTTGTTTAAAGGAAATCCTGCTGGTGTTTGTGTTCTTGAAAAGAGATTACCATTGGAGTTAATGCAGAAAATAGCTACAGAGAATAATCTTCCAGAAACAGCTTTTGTAGTTAAAAATGAGGGGAATTATGAATTACGATGGTTTACTCCTAAAGCAGAAATTGATTTATGTGGTCATGCAACCTTAGCAGCAGCTTATGTTATATCCAATTTTATTGATATAGATATTCAGAAAATTTGTTTTTTTACTCAAAGTGGAAATCTTGAGGTTACACGAAATGGAAATCTATATGAAATGATATTTCCAAACAGAGCACCTATTGAAATTGAATTATCACTACAACAACTTAATTTAGTGGGATGTACACCAGTTGCTATATATTCTTCAAGAGATTTAATATTGTTACTAAATAGTGAACAGGAAGTTATAAACTATACCCCAAATTACCCAGAACTACGTAAATTGACAGATTGGTTAGGTGTGATAATTACAGCACAAGGAACTGATACAGATTTTGTCTCTAGATATTTTTGTCCAGAATTAGACTCAGAAGACCCTGTAACAGGTTCATCACATTGTAGCCTTATACCATATTGGGCTGAAAAGTTGGGAAAAGATAAAATGATAGCATCACAACTCTCTCATCGTGGTGGTATTATTCAGGGTGAATTATTAAGTGATAATGTTGTAAAAATTTCTGGAGAAGCAGCTTTGTTTATGCATGGAGAGATAATGGATAACTTCTAGTTAATAAAAATATAGTTAAAGTTGTTTATATCAATAATAAAGAAGAAAAATTTATGTCAACATTGACAAATTAAAATAAAAAAGTTAGTATTTAATTGATAAAGATAAAAACACAGTCTGGTTGGTAGTCCAGACGCAGCAATTGCTGTCAGTAACCTGCCTCCTTGGTTGTCCATTCTTTAGAAATAAAGCAAATAAATAGGAGGAACTAGCAATGGACAAAGTTAGTGGAAAATTAACAGTCTTATTTGAAGAACCATTTTGGATAGGTGTATTCGAAAGACAAGATAGTAAAAAATATGAGGTGTGTAGAGTAGTTTTTGGAGCAGAACCTAAGGATGTAGAAGTATATGAATTTATACTTGAAAAGTTCTTTTCATTAAATTTTGGAAGTATTAAATTGGAGAAAAATGTATCTAAAGATAACATTGGATACAAAAGGATGCAAAGGAAAGTAAAAAAAGAACAGGATAAAGAAACTATAGGAACTAAAGCACAAAATGCTCTTAAGCTTCAACATGAAGAAAGAAAACAAGATAAAAAAATCCTATCTAAATCTAGAAAAGAAGAAGAAAAAGAAAGACTTTTTAATTTGAAACAAGAAAAAAGAAAAGCCAAACATAAAGGTCATTAATCTAATTGGTTGGATTTTTATGAATTGCTAGATAAAAGGTGTATAAAATTAAAAATTTTATACACCTTTAAATTACAGTCTCTTATACACATATAACA
>NZ_JAGWCS010000067.1:0-21925 GCF_020657705.1 Clostridioides sp. ZZV15-6598
TTGATACATCTTCAATATCATAATCTAAATTATCACTTGGTAACACTCTATCACATCCTATCTAAAATCAAATATTGTTGTCCTCCTTGCATCCTAATTAAAATCAATTTATCTCCTACTTTTTTATCTGTATATCTTTTAAATGTATCTGTCTGTATTAGGAAAAAATCATCAATAGATAATTTTTGTTCTATCTTAACTTTTAGAGGACTAACACTTTCTATTGTTCCAAACACAACTCTCATCGGATTACTTGTTTCTACTGCATCCATTGCTGCTTTTTTTATTATTTGTAATAAATCTTGTGACACTTTATCACCTCACTTATATAAATCTTCTTACATGTGTATATCCTTTGCCACTTCTATATGATTCAACTGACTGTATTTTGACTACATCTCCAGTCTGTGGTGAATGAATCATTTGACCATTTCCTATATACATCATTACATGGTTACTACTTCCTCCTCCAACCCTACATAATAAATCTCCTGCTTTCCACTTGCTTCTATCTTTTAAATCTACAGCTTTACCTGCTTTACTTTGTGTTGCAACAGTTCGAGGAATTTTTATACCTATTTGTTTATAACACCATTGAGTAAATCCAGAGCAATCAAAAGTATTTGGTCCTTCTGCAGCTTTAACATATTTACAACCTAATTTACTTTTAGCTATACTAATTAATTTATCTGCTTTAGAACTATTATTTGTTGATGTATTAGCATTACTATTATTTTGAACTTGATAAGTTAAATCTTTTAAATTCTTTTCTGCTTCTTCATTGCTTCCAACCCCTGCACCACTTGAATTATCATAACTATTACCTGTTATTTGTTTATAAAATGCACCTACACATTTTACCCATTCTTTGTCTGAACTTGAAGAGTATTTATTTCTAATGCTTTCTAAAGTTTTTCTTCCTATATGGATATAGTTTCTTGATAAATTACTTATACCTCTTTTTATTCCTTCATCCACACTAGAAAAACTTAAATACTTTTCATCTACTCTCATTCCAAAGAAATTATTTTTAGTATTTGCAATATTTGAAGTTCCTCTAGCTGATTCGTGCATAGATATAGCAGCCATAAGTGCTGGATTAACTTTATAAGCATTTGAATATTTAACAAATATATTTCCTGTATTTGATAATTTACCTTTAAGTAGTTTATTAATTTTATTAGCCATTTCAGTATCTTCTTTACTTGTAGTATTTTGTGTTGTATCATTTTTCTTTTCATCTTTATTATTATCATTTCCACTATTATATGATGATGAAGAATAAGAAGCGAATTCGTCTCCATCAACAAGTGTTAAATCCATAAAGTGACTGTTATTTTCAAAGGTATGTTTTACTTTCTCAACTAACATATAATTTTGCAACTCAATATCTCCTAAATCTAAAAAAACAGGCACTAAACAACCTGCTCTTACTCTAATATCCCCAATTACATTTTTTAAACTTAGTGACTTGGTTTTCTTATTATATAATTTTAAGAGCATTTCTGCTTTTTTATCCATTTCTGCTTTTGTCATGTTACTATCCACTGTATCAAATAGTTGTAACACTCCCCAACTTCTTATATGGACTGAATCTTTTACTGTAGTAGAAATTCTTTGACTTGTATTTTCATCTTCTTTTAACAATTTTACTTGAGTATAGGTATCACTATCAATTGAAGAATTATAGTCAAAATCCTCTATAATATCATTATTCATAATTATATCAAGTTTCATTGATGCAACATTTTTTAATACTAATCGACCAAAATCATCATATAGTACATACATTTCTTTTTTTTCTTTTAGAGTATCATCAAGGGCAGTTAAAACCATATCAAAAAGTGTTTTGTTTTCTTCTATCCTGGATATTTTATATTTGGTGTCCTCTATAGCTTTGTATTTTAGTTTAAAATCGTCAGACAACATTTTTATTATTTCACTTGCTGTATGATTTTTAAAAACATAGGTATCTTTATTTTTAAAATATCTCAATTGGTCATATGCAACAATTTTAATGTGATTTTCTTTATCTCTTTTCTTCTGAAATATATATCCATAAAATATACCTATTCCCTTATAATATAATCTTACTGAATTGCCTTCACAAAACTGCAAAATGTCATCCATTACTATTGTAAATTCGAGTTTAGAAGGTACCCCTCTTCTTTCTATTTCCCATGTAATTCCGTCTAAAACTACAGGCTCATAAAAATCCTCCCAATGTGCAATAACTAGCCTTATATCTCTATCATTTGCCAGAACTAAGTCATCAGCCAAGTTTTAACACCTGCCCTTTGTAGATAGTATATTTACTTAAATTTTTACCTTTATTTGCCTTATCCATCATTGATTTATTTAGTTCATATACTTTCTTATATAATGAACCATTACCAAGTTGTTTTTGACAAATTGACCAAAGACTATCCCCTGCTTTTACTGTATATGTCTTAGAATTTGGTGCATTAATTGAATCCACTCTCTTAGGTTCTATTTTTACATTAGGCCTACCAGTCTCATTTTTAGGTGTAGCAGAAACTAATTTTTTAGTTGAGTAATCTTTATATTGCTTTAACTTAATAGCAACTTTTACATCTGAACCATTTTCTGCATCTTCAACAATATTATATTCTTCTAAAGAAACTTTTCTATTTGTATTAAATAATACTCTTCCACATAATTCTCTTGAAATTATGAATTGGAATGGCTTACAATCAGTTTTTAATAACTCTAGCTTACTTAAAAAGAATTGGACATCCTTAAAAGTACCACGATAAAATGGCAACTTAGTATGTGTAAATTCTGCTTCAAATGAAAACTCTGATAAACCAGAAGTTTTTAATATGTTTACTTCACCAGCATTTATTAAGTCTACAGTTTTATTTTTATTCGTTACTTTCACCTCAAGTTTACCAGGGCTAATTGGTAATTGTACTCCATCTAAATAAAAATCATAAGCCATTTACATCACTCCTTCCTAAACTACACCTTCTGCTGATACAACCATGGCATCATTTAATTTTTCAGTTAGAACATTAACTATTCCATCTAAGTCAGTATCCTTACTTATATTATTTGTATTATTCATATCAATTTTTATATTGACTCCTGTAAATCTGTTAATTACCTCTTGCTCAGCTATGTCTCTTAAGTATTTTAAATCCTCTTGGCTTTTGTCCATCGTTTTAGCCATTTTAGCGGTGTTACCAGCAGTATCTTTTGCTCCTTTTGCAGCCTCATTTAGTGGAGAATTAAGTCCACCAGAACCAAATCCATCTCCTAATCCATATTTATCATCCCAGAGGTCATCAAGTCCAAGTTTTTTCTTTGCATCTTCTATCATCTTATTAATATCAAAAGTATCTTTAAATTTATCAGTTATAGATTTTTGCCACTTTTCACCTAAAGCATTTCCCTTTTGGAATGCTGCCCCAATATCTTTATATCCCATCCGCTCCAATTTAACTTTTTCTGGTGCATCTCCTACCCATTTGTTTAAGTCTGAAATTTGTTTTTTAATTGTGCTATTATCCGCTTTAACAGGTGTAAATGTCGCTTCTGTAACTTTCCCAATATTCACTCCAGGTATTTTATTTAATAAATCAACCAGTTTGTTTACACCTCGTATTGCTATATTAGCTCCGTCAACAAAAGCTTTCCCAAGTGCATTCCCTGCTGAATTTACAGAATCATTTAGAGATGCCATTTTCTCGATTATAAAGATTACACCCTTTGCAATAGCTTGTTTCATAAGATATACACATTGATTCCATCCATT
Organism: Clostridioides sp. ZZV15-6598; assembly: GCF_020657705.1. NCBI lineage: Bacteria > Bacillati > Bacillota > Clostridia > Peptostreptococcales > Peptostreptococcaceae > Clostridioides > Clostridioides sp. ZZV15-6598. The sequence goes on from NZ_JAGWCS010000067.1 coordinate 3,779, forward strand.
TGCAATTCCTTCATTTATAGTTATACATCCATTCAGTAGCCAAATCATTACGTTTTGTATTGCTGCTACTGCTGCAAATACTGCACCTACAATTGCACCTACTACAGTCAAAGATGTACCTGCGAATTTGTTTACTGCTGCTACTGCAACAAAAACTACTACTATAAATGCTATAATACCTAATATTACCCACGTTATTGGACATGCATATAATGCTGTATTTAGACCATATTGAGCTGCTACTTGTCTCCATGTCGAACCAGTAGCTAAATCATGCATGATAGCTGTTTGAGCTAATTGGAAATTAAACCATTTCTCAGATAATAAAGCTATTGAATTTGCTACTGAGAATGCTATAGTTGCTATTTTATATGCTCCCAAAGCTGCAACAACACCATAAATTATAGGTGCAATAATACTCCAATTTTGTGCAAAGATATTAACAACATTTAACGCCTGTGTTATTATCCAACCTAGTGCCTGCACTATTAAACTAACACCTACAATAATCGAATTTGCAAATGCTTGAAAAAAGGGACTTCCTAATATATTTATAATTCCATTAAAAATACTAAATGCAACTGCTCCTAAAACATATAATGAATCTATAAAATTATCTATAAATGTTCTAAATCCCTTACTAGACATAGATTGTTCTATTTTTTTCTGTATAACACCAAATATCATTATTGCATTATTTTTAATAGATGTCCAAATTTGCCCAAATGTATATGGCATCTTCTCAAATTCTGCATTAGTCTGTTCTGCTGCTGAAAGTAAAGCATTTTTTACAACATCCGCTGTAATCATTCCTTCTGATGCCATGCCCTTTATTTTTCCTATATCAACATCTAAGTAATCCGCAATTGACTGAATTATATTGGGTGCTGAATCAAACACAGCATTTAATTCTTCACCTCTTAATACTCCTGAACCCAATCCTTGAGTCAACTGCAAAAGTGCTGAATTCATTTCTTCAGTACTTGCTCCTGCAATTACAAACTTTTTATTAAGCTGTTCAGCAAATCCAACTATTTCTTTGGTATTAGCAAAAGCATTACCAGCATTCATTCCCACACGTGAAACTATATTTGCAGTATCTAAATAAGATGCTCTTGACCTTTCAGCTGATTGAAATATCATTTTATTAAGTCCACTATCTGATTGTTGACCATCATTTATCATACCAAGTCTCGCATTAGTACTACTCATCTGATCACTTAAATTAATCAATGCACCAACATTTTGCAAATTCACAAAACTTCCAATGAGACTTTTAACTTTTCCTACTAATTTATTGGTTCCAGTTGAACTTTTTCCAATGTCGTCATTAAATCTTCTTTGTTGTTCATCGGCTTCTCTTATCTGCTGTTCTAATCTATCAAATCCAGCCTCAGCCCTTGCCAACTCTTCTCTAGCTCTTCTTATACTACTAGAATCTACTGCATTTGATGAAGTTCTTTGTAACTGTTCAAATGAACTAATAACTATGTTCATAGCATTAGTCATATGTCGAAATGCGGGAGTCATGCCATCGAAGATTCGAATTGATGTCTGTATTGTTGCCATTTTTCAACCTCCTCCCTTATTATTTTAAATAAAAAAGTACTCACTAGTTTAGTAAGCACTTTTTATACTGTAAGTTTAATAATTTTTTTTTCTTAGTATCAAATCTTTTTAATTTCTGTAAATACAATAAAGCTTCTTTTTTCTCTTGACAAATATACCACTCTATAATTAAAGTATCTTATCTATATGTTTTATTTACATATTTAATCTGTTTTATGGTATAATAAAAGCAAGAAGAACTACAATCTATTACCAATAGAGTGAAGTTCTAAAAATTATTGTTTATTTCTTTTGAACTTAATCTTTAGTTCAAAACTAAAGTCACTCTTGCCGGAGTGGCTTTTTACTTTTTGGATACAAATACAAAATATGTATCCAATCAAACTAGCTATTAGACTAGCTAATACATTAAGCAAAAAATTATCCATATATCTCACCTCCCTTCTTAACGTTGGGAGGATATTTTTTTGATACATGAACTCCACTCTATAAATTGTAGGTTACATCTTCTTGCTAAAATATTATAGCATATAATTCTCACATAATTTACCTATTCTATATTTATTTAATATTTCTCTATCCTCTTCTACCTCTTTTTTTCTCTCTTTCAGCCTCTTTCATAGCTTCTTCTTCATCTTCTATCTTCACAAGTATTGAGGCAGCTGTTAATGCTCTCTCATTAACTTCTAAATTCATATATTCGCTAGGTTTCCACTTTAGCTTTTGAATACAATAATGAGTAATACCAGCATCAAAGTCGCCACCTCGAATTAGTTTTTTGCTTCTTCTACTTTATCTTCAAAAGATGTATCAAATCCATTAACTTCATTAACTTTTACTGTGTAATTTACATATTCTCCTGCTGTTAACATTGTTTTTAATAACGGCGTCTCTCCCATTACTCCATAACTATTCTGTAAATCAGCATCCTTTAAATCTGGAAATACAGTAGACGCTACACATAATTCAGCTACATAGCTATTGTAGTCAATTTCACTTGTATATTGTCCAGTTGGTTTACCATTGTTACCAATCACTTTTACTCTTTTAGTACACTTTCTTCTTAATGCTTCATCTTCCTCAGATGATAAAACTTTAAGTTCCCATTCTATTGGTTTTCCATCCTCATCTACGAATCTATCACTTGCTATATATTTTACATTATCAACCTTTATTGCATTTTGAGCTAAAAAAGCACTTAAATTACTCATATTACTCTAATCTCCTTTTATTTTAATTTTTCTCATAAAAAATACACATCTATAGCTTATAAATGTGTATTTTACTCCATTCCTGCCAATAAATTAAATTTTTCTACTAGTTCCCAATCCTCAAAAGTGAAATCCATGTCTTCATCTAAGTATTCACCATCAGCATCAAATTTAGTAATTATTCCACTGTCCATATTACAATCTTTAAGTACTACTGTCTGTCTTCCTACAGCAGATGTAGGGTCTTCATTTGTAACTTGTATATCAAAATAAATATCCTCACCAGTTTCTTTATATCTATAAAGTAACTCTCTAAAAATAGAAGTATTATAATGAAATGTTGCACTTCCAGTATTTGTACTACCAGTTGTTTTATTTCCCTTTGTTGTTCTTCCTAAGATTGGAACCTCACTTTTATTTTTCTCCATTTTAGCTTCTAAATCTATAGCTTGCATGAAATTATATCTTTTACCTTCTATAATTACAAAGCATTCAGCTTTCTTTGCACTAACTGTATCTTTAGCATTTATTGTTTGAGCCATATTTTCATTCTCCTCTCTAACTTACTGAAACTGTCATATAAAGCTTACTCATTGCATTGATAACCTTAACAGCATCACTTACTACAACAGTTTTCTTATCATTTCCAAGCTCTACACTAACATCATCAGTTTTAAAATCCTCTATTGCTCTTATATTTTCTAATTCCTTATGGTGCTTTACTACATCATTCCAGAAACTTATTCTTCCTGCCTTATCATTTGGCACTCTACCTAGATATTTTGTATTAAATAAAATAGCTATGTCATTAGCAATTTGATCAAGCACCCTTACTATTTGATTAGATGAAAAATCATCATTTTTATCATCTGTAAAACTTACAAAAGTATTTACATCCTCTAACACATGAACTTCATCACCAACTTTATGGAATATAAATTTACCAGTTTTTAAAGCTTCTTCAAGTTGTATTTGTGTGTAATTAAGGTCTACATCAAATTCACCATCATATTGCTTGTTAGTGTTAGATTTATTTATATCACACCCTGCTATAGCCCCAGTAGCCCAGTAAACCAGACTAGATTCTAATAATCCAGTATCCTTTACTTTATTTTCTACAGATACTACACCTTCATAATCTGCATCATTCTTTTTATATAAAACAGTTTGAAACTTAGCTCCTACCTTATCTCTCATTCTTTTAGTAAATTCTACAAAGAGGCTTTTTATTTCCGTTGTAGTAGCTAAACATCCTAAAGAATTAAAACTATAGCTTTCTATTTTATCAAGAAATACTTGATACTCTGCTCCTGTCACAGCTTCACCATTAGTTCCATTGGTAAAAGTTAAACCTGCTGTAGCTTCTAGTGTTGCATCTTTCTTCCAAGTAACATAATCATTATCTTCTAAATCTGTAATGATTTTTGCTATTTGTATGTCTACTTTTTTATTATCCAAAAGTGTTATAACATCAAACTTAGTGTTATCATCAATATTTACTTTAACAACCACTTTTAAGCTATTTCCTCTTATTCCACTATATTTGGCTGTAGCAATAGTGCAACTAGCTTTAACACCTTTATTTAGTTTATAAAAATATCCTAGTCTTATATTTTTAAATAAATCTCTAAGTCCTTTTAATTTATCATGTGTATAATCATATCCAAAATACTTTATTGAATACTTCTCAAAATCATCACTTGCGACTTGGAAAACTTCTTCATCAATACCCCAATCAAGTTCAATTGGCATTGCCACAATCCCTCTGTCAGATAATGAACTAGTTGCTCTCTTAGCTGAAATAAAATTTATATAAGTACCTGGTAATACTTTATTTTGTGTTACAAATGTTCCTCCACCTAAAGCCATTTAAATCACTCCTTTCATAAAATTACTTATTATATTATCCACAACTGAGAAGGAATACAATTCATCCTCGTTTAGAATTGCATTTAGTAAGTCCTTCTTATCTACATATTTTTTAGCATTAACTATTTGTTCTTTAGTAAACTTATAATCATCTTCTTTTTTTAATATTTTACTCAAAATTATCCCCCCTCTTTAAGCCTCCAAATAATTCAACCTTATTCATTTTATCTGTATTATTACTCTTTAAAGTGAAGTAGTTATAATCAACAAAGAAATGAAGTACATTATCTATAATTTCAAAGTTCATATTTGTACCTCTGACTAAATCTCCATTAATTTCTATATACTCTAATTCCTCTAGTAGAATTTCAGCTATCTCATTTATTTCAGAATTCTTGTCTCCTGAATAAGGGAAGTAGTGTATATCAAATGAGTTTTTCTTTAATGTTCTACCACTTGGATATGACACTTTGCTTGGATTTAGAGGGCAAATAAAAAAACAAGGTTCATTAATCCCTTGTTCTACATCTTCACTATAAATTGTATAACTCTCTCCAAATGTTTTATCTAACTTTACTGATATTCCATCTATAATATTATTAAGCATCAAACACTCCTTTAAGTAATATTAATAATTTTTTCTCTATAATCTTATCAACTTGACCTTGTAACTCCATTTCTGAAATAGTCAAGAAATGTTGTCCTTTAACCCATCCATTACCACTTTTAGTTCTATGACCAAATTCAACATAACTTGCATATTCAGTTGGATTAACAACCTCTATAATATATGTGCTTCCTTCTTTATACACAGGAAGTGACCTAGCATAAGCCACTCCATTCCACCTATCTTGCAAGAATCCTGTATCTATTGGAGTTCTTCTAATCACTTTATCAATCAATTGTGCTGCTAATTCTCCTGACGCATCTCTACAAAACTTATCTAAATCAGTTTTTGTAAGCTTCTCTATTTTTTTACAAACTCTCTTGAAATTTCTAAAATCAACACTACCCCATCTGGCCATTACGCTTTATCCTTAAGTAGTTCTAAGATTATTTCTTGATGATTTGGATATATAGCAGGTTCTCCACTTCTTATATATTTTTTACCATTTATAATAAGTTTTGATCCAACTTTAATTTCAGTATTTGGTGATATAAAGAGTTTAATAGTTTGTGTAAGTTTTGCTACTTTTCCTTGTTCTGTAGACATAATATTTTTATATGAAAGCTTGCATGGTTGATTTTCTAATACAACTATTTCTTTATTGTTGGTTCTTTTAGTTATAGGGTCTTTAACTGGTTGGCATTCTATTATAGTACATTTATCTCTATATAATCTCTCTACTGATGTTCTAATTCTATTTACCATCTTAAGCACCTAAATGCTAGTATTTTATTATTATCATGAGTAGTGAGATAGCTTATGAGAGCATCAAAGCGTTGTTCAGGTGTTTGTGATCCACTTCCTATAGCAAAATCTACCTTTGTATCACCTTCTGATATTGACTTTTCTACAGCTTCAAAATTAAGACCTTCTATATTTAATTGACCCATATTTTTTTTAGTAAATAGGAACTCTCCAACTATCCTATCTACATCTATATTATATAGCTCTTTTGGAACTTCACTTATATTACAATCAAGTTTAATAATATTTTCTATCTTTTCTTTTAAAAAATCTATTAACCACTTATCTCCATTTTTTAAAATATATCCAAAAGATTCTAATCTTTTCTCTATATCATCAACACTATTATCAATCATAAAGTTTAACCTTTTGATATTATTTGAGCAATTGCAATGGATTTATGATCAATATACTTTGTTTTAGTTGTTGATCCATCATTTACTAAAGACCAGTTTAAACCATCTTCAAGCTCTTCTTTTGTTGGAGATAATGAAACCTGTTTTTTCTTTTCATAAGAAATTCCACAAGGTGCAAATACTTTTCTTTGTCTTGTATATAAAGTATCTTGACCACCATTTGTTTTAGGGTCTCTATCCATTTCATAAGGAACTTTTGCTCCTATATCCTCATAATCAAAAGCCCCATCACCTAATATATAAGTCGTATATTTTGTATATCCATCATCTGCACCACTTGTGCTTTCTGCAACATTTTCTACAGGCATACCATCATCAATTAATATAGTTCTACCATTCCATGTAGCCAAACCTAAGTCTCTTTGTATTCCTTGTTCATCTGTATACTTTAGATAAGTTAATAGATTTAAATTCTCTAAATTAGTAGCTACACTACTGTGCATTATAACTAGACTAAATTTATTTTTGTTATCCCCACATGATTTTTGTATAGTTGTATTAAGACTTTCAGCAGAAACTTTTCCATCACTATTTTTAGTTATATCTGATGTATGAGTATCAACAAATTTTTTATTTTCAGTTCCTGTCATTGAGAATATACCCTTTAATATTGACAACAGTGTATCTTGGTCAACATCCTCCCAAAATGAAGCTACTTTATTTCTTACATTAGCCATAAAATCTGCCCCTGCTGCTATATCTTGGCTAAAGTCTTTCTCCATCCATGCTTTAGCTCTACCAATTACTACAACACCTCTTTCATAAGTAACAGTAGTATCCGCTGTTATATCTGTCACACCATCATAGTTAAGTGCATCACCTTCTAAGTTGCCATACATAGGTATCCTTCCATATGAAGTAGTTGTTTGACTACTAAATAAATTTCTAATTTCTAAATTTGATTTTAAGGCTCTTGATTTTATTAATTCATTTCTCTTTAGTGCTGGAGCTGACTCCATATACTTTCCAAATGCTTCTGCATTAAATGATTTTGCATCAAATTTTGTATTTGCCATATTTATTTACCTCTTTTCTTTAATTTTCTAATTGATTACACCAATCTTCATAAGTAAAATCCCTTGGTGTTTTTTCTACTATAGGACTGCTTTCTCCTGGATTTACACCTTTAAAATTAAATTTTGTTTCTTGAGTTCCTTCAAACAAAAATTTACTATCTTCATTTTCTTGTAACTTTTTAATCTGTTCTAATCTTAAAGATTCATATTTATTATCATCTTTTTCATCAATATCTTCAAGTAATGCCTTTATTGCTTTTTTATTTCTAGTTCCACTTTCTGATAGTAATCTTTCATCAATAGAATCTCTTCTTATCTGCTTTATCTGAGCTTCATAATTAATTTTACTTGTTTCATTTTCAGTTTGTAATGTTTCAATTTGTTTCTTTAACTCATCTATATTCCCAGTTGAATTTTTTAACATTTCTAATTGAGTATCACGTTCTTTTATATCTTTTTCTAATTGTTTTTTTATATTGTTTACATCATCAAACCTTGATTTAGGTATATATCCTTTCAATTCTTCACTTAAAGTACATAGTATCTTTTTAACATCTTCTTCCTCTAGTCCTAAATTTAACAAAGCTTCTTTTTTCATATACATTAATCCTTTCAAATACATTTTTTACGTTGTTCAGTCAACGATTATTCGTCTTTGTAGTTAACGCCCAAAATACCAAAATGGCTATTTTCACATAATAAAAACACCTACTATTCTTAAATTAGTAAGTGCTTTATATTTGTTCTACTGATTGAAAATATAATTCATCATAAATCAACTGAAGTTTTTTACCATCTTCATTTAAATACTCTTGATTTACAAATCCTATTAAAAATTGTTTGTCTTCCACATATTGCATTAAATCTAATTTATTTTCTATAGTTAGTTTAAATTTAATATAGTCATTTTCTTTCTTAACTGAGTTCAAAATATTATCCTTCAATTTTTCTAAATCTATTAGACAATCATCTATATCAAAATATTCTTCCTTTTCATTAGATAATAGGTCTATAAGATAATCGAACAATTTATTTTCTAATTCTATATTATACATCTTTTAACCTCCTTACTACATCACTATCAGTAGGATTACATTGAATTAAATTACCTGTATTAGGATTAATAGTTACAGTTACTTTCTCTCCTATAAATTTATAGCTTTCTTTTTTTCTTTCATCTTTTTCTTTTAATGGATTTAATAGTGCATCTTTTACATCTTCTATAGTTACTCCACTTCTAGGTCTATTTGTTTTAAAATCATTACTAGTACCTAAAACTCTATCAATAAAATGCTTTGAATAACTTTCAATTTTAATACCATTTGAAGTTGTAACACCAACCAATTCTTTTTCTATTCTATCATTATAATATTTATAATCTGCAAAACTTGAAAAAACTGATATATTCCCTGCTTTTCTAGCTTTATAATAGTCTTGCATTAAAGCCCAGTCACTACTATTATTATACTTAATATTTTTATATTCATCAAATTTAGAAGGTATTTCATTTCCTAATATATTCTTATACTCTTCAAACTCTCTTCTATCTTTACTCTCTTTACTCTCATTTATATTCATGCTTCTAAGAGAATAAGTTTTTTCTTCTCTTAAATCGCCCTTAATATAATTTTTATACCATTCATTGTACTTCATATTAGATGGAATATAATATATTTTTTCTTCTTTATCTATTGCTACTATATAACTTTCTTCATCATCAAAATAAGGAGATGTTGTTGTACGACAATGACAATGAAATGGTGGAGCTGTAACTCCAATTTCGTAATCTTTCATTCTATAGACTTTACCATCTAACTCTCTGCATATATTTGAAGTTCTTAAATCCACTGTGGAAACTATCTCATATTTCTCTATCCCTAAATCATTAAAACAATCTTTCCTTGAAACTGATGCAAAGAAAGCTGATTCAGTCATTATTAGATTTTTAGTTTTAGATTTAGATACATTAAAGCACTTAACAAGTTTTCCTATTAAATTCTTTGGATTTTCACCTCTAATAATTGATTGAGTTAACTTGGTATGTAGTTCATTTACTAGAGAAGATTTATACTTATCACAAATTCTTTTACTAAAATTTAATCCATCACTGGTCCAAGGTTTTGAAATAATTTTATTTATTCTGTTAGTATCAAGTAACATTAAATTCCATCCAACACTAATTCCTTGTTGAACACTAAATACTGTGTGATAATATTCACTTGCATAAATTTCTCTCATCAGTTTATCAATATCATCAAGTTCATTTCTATATAGAACTTCCACTTGCTGTTGCAACTGTAATTTTAAAGCTTCAATCCTAGTAATATGAACTCTAACTCTAACATTTTCTAATTCTTTTATCCATCTTTGATTTATGTGATTTTCTTTACTATACTTGATATACTTTTCTACACTCAATTTGAACTCTTCTAACTCTTTTGCAGTTAGTAATTTCTTAGAGTCTAGCAAAGATATGCCCTTATTCTGAGCAAATTTGTTATACCATACAAGTATGTCTTTTTCTATATTATCTACAGATAGTTTATACTGCTTTTCTAATTTAAGATAGTACTTTACACTTTTATTATTCTGAACTTCTTCTAATTCTTCAAATCTATTTCTCCAACAATCTTTAGGTTTCATTTATAACACCACTATTATTAGGAATAATATTGTTGTATTCTTGTTGGCTATCGTCTTTTTCTTTTTTTATTTTTTCTATTTCCTTCTTGACATCTACAGTCCAAGGATGTTGAGATACAATAGTTTCCTCTGATAATAATCCAACTGAATTTTGGCAGTTATTAATACTTTCTGTTTCATTTATTAGTATATCTTTATTAAAGATTATTTGTATTTCTTCATTTTCATAATTACCTTGACCAGTATTTAAAAGGTGCATATTTACAAACCACAACAGTTCTTCAAAGGAAGCTTGAAATTCAGTTTCCATACCATTAGCATCTAAATCTATATCGCTATACATACTTTGTATATTCATTTGATTTGGATTTCCACTCATTTTATCATCTTTGGCATCATATCCTCTTCCATTTTCAATTAATGCCTTTTTAAATACTTCTAATATAGATTTGTAGTTATCAGAATTTATTTTTATTTCTAATGTTTTTAAATCTCCTATAGCTCCATCTACAGTTCGGACCTTAACAGCCCCATATTGAGCTAAATTTTTCCTAAACTCTCCCAAATTTTGACCATCATAATTTTGAAGTACTAATATTGTATTTCTAGCATCTTCTTGCATGTTATTTTCAAAATCAGATAACATAATATTTATACCATCTTGTAAACTCTTAACTCTTTTTATAAGGGGTATTTCTTTATTATTGTACTTAAATGGTATTAGTGGTATCTTATCCCAATTAAGTTCCTTATGAATATCATTAGATTCAACTACAAAGTATGAAGAATATGGCTTTTCTAGGTCAGGTATTAAAGTCATTCCTTGCAAAATATATCTCTTGAGGCCTTCTTTTGAATAAACTTCTACTTTTTCAATTATCTTTTCATTTGATTCATTACATGATTTTACCTCATATAGTCTTACTACAAAGTCTATAATTGTATGCTCTGAATCCTTCCAAAATGGTAATATCTCATATGATGGAAACCTTTTAAAGCTTAGTTTACCATCTTCACTATAGTATGGATGTAACCATGATATCCCACCATTTAAAGAATCCTCACATAGGTTTTTGAATGTCCTAAGAAATTTTTTATTAAATATATTTTTTAATAGCTTATCATAAACTTCATCTTGAGTTTGAAATGTAAGGGGCTTACCTAATAAATAATTAACCTTTTGATCTACTAAATTAGCATACTTATTATCTACTATTTTGTTATTTGGTAGATTATCAATTTCTACTAATTTTCCATTTTCTCCAATAACAGTACGTTTTCTCCTCAGAATATCATGTTCACCCTTATAATATCTTTCTCCTTGTAATTGCTCTTTTCTAGTACTCGATGCTTTCCACTTATATATCTCATACTCTATATATTTCAAATTTCTTTCTGATTGTATGAGTGGTTTATTTAAAATATTATTCAGCTTAGCTACCCCCTTTCTTACCAAATTAAACATCTTATATCACCCCTTACTTAGTCAAAACTAAATACATCACCTTTTATAAAATCTTCAAGTGCATATCTCATAGCATCCATTAGATGATTAAAATTATCTATAGGTTTATTAATCTTGTTTCCAAACTTATCTTTATCCCAGGTGTAATTACTTATCTCAGTTAAAAAGTTTACACATTTAGGATGTACTATAATCTTATAATCCTGAATATACTGAATACCATTATTTACACTGTCTTTTCCTTTTCTTGACCCTTTTATATTTCTTAATCCTAACTCTCTCAGATGATCAATATCTTTTGGAGAAGCTGAATCTGCTGTTATATGTTCTTTAGAATATCCTTTTCTATTAACTTCTTTATAAATTTTCTCATTGGACATACCCTGTTTATATATTTCATCAAATACATAAATCTCTTTTGAAGCTTCATCAACTAATCCACAAAATAAAGTTGATGGGTCATTAGTATAACCAAAGTCCATACCAAAAGCTGATTTAACATTTCTTTCTGTAATAATGTCTATATTAAATTCTTTCTCTTCCCAATTCTCATATACTAATCCATCAACAATACCCCAGTCACCAAGTCCTGCTACTTTATAACGCCTTGGATTGTTTTTTTTCATAGTTTCAAATACTTTTTTATCTGCATCATCTAAAAATTCATTGCAAATGTAATTAGTCGTTTTTGAAAGTATATCCTCATCTTTTACATCAAAAAATCTTTTTTTAATCCAATGCTGTTCATTCCAAGGGTTAAATGTCATTGTTATTTGCTTAAATAGTCCATTTGGAACTTTACCTCTTATACTCTCATCTAGCATATTAAAGCTATTCTCATCTGTTATTTCATAAGCTTCTTCAATCCAGCACCAACAAAGTACTCCAACATCAACAGTTATAGATGCAATTTTAAGTGGGTCATCAAACCCTCTAAAATATATTTTTTGTCCTGTAGGGATGTATGTAATTTCAAGTGGATTAGTTGTACTATCCCAATAATTATCTACTCCTAACTGATGTATAGCCCATTTGAGTTCCTTATAACAACTATCTCTTAGTGTTCCAAAAACTTTTCTTACAACCAATAAGTTAGCTTCTGAGTACTGCATTAACTTAGTAATATAATATAAAGCTGTTGTCTTTGATTTTTTAGAAGCTCTTGAACCTTTACAAATTCTATAACGACCTTTAAATCTCCAATAATCCTTATATCCTTTGCCAATTAGTTTTGCTATATTTACTTTCTTAATCTGCAATTTCATCATCTCCAACTATAACTATAGGAATATTGCCTTCAACTTCTACTTTATCTGTAAATAGTCTATATCTCTTCCCTAATAATTCAGCAGCCTTATTTCTATCTCTTATATTTACATCCTTTTTGACTCTTTCAACACCATTCTCAGAAACTATAACCACTTCTTCTTTTGCTTCATTTCTTACTATTTTAGTTAAGTACTCCATAACTTCTTTAGCATCAGCTATTCTATTTGACTCAAGCTGCTTTAATCTTTCTTCAATGTAGTTTTTAACCTTAGTATTACTCAGCAGTCTACTTCCATTGCTTTCTGCCGTTCTTTGATTAATACTTTTATATGCTTTTTTATACGCTTCTGTGGCATTACCAACTTCAATATAATAATCACAAAACCTTTTTTGTTTTTCAGTCAAATTTACCATACCACCACCTCTTTATTTACTTTATAAATAAAAAATAAGACTTTAAATTTAATCTAAAGTCTTATTTTAGTAGATCTCTATTATATTAAAGGAGCAAGTTCTAGTAATCAAACTTAGAATTTATACATCAACCCTTATAGTTCTAATGCTGTTACCAAGATCAACTCTTTTATATGTTTATATTAAATTTTATTTTAATATATCTAAATATATATATTAATGACCTTGGACATAGTAAAAATTAGATTTATAACATACACATGCATTCCTAACCTGTTGATGTAAACTAAGTAAATCTATTAATCTGGTACATATTTATTTTTGTGATAAAAATATTCATTTCCATAGTACTATTATCTCATATTTTAAATTAGAAAATCGGCAGAAAATCGGCAGAAAATCTAGAATTTAATTTATTTTTTTATTACATAGTATCCAATTTCTGCGTTTATTTTCATAAAAAATAGATAGTCATTAACCGTTTATAAATCTAACATATTGAATAATGGTTCTTGTTCTATTAGTGCTTTTTTGCCAAACAAAGCTATTGATATTGAACTAATAGCTTGGTTAGCTCTTTCTCTTAATTGTCTCTCTTCTAAATACACTTTATCAACTACTAAATTCCATTCTAAACCTTCAATGTACCTATATTTTATAATTTGTTTATGTATTGGCTTTAAGTTATTTATAGCTGAGTCTATTGTACGCTCTAGTGCTTCCATCTCATATAATTCAATCTGTTTTTCTATTATCTTTTCTTCAAGATCAATCAACTTAATTTCAACTTGATTTCTTATAGAGTTTGTCTTACTTATAGGAATTCTGTCATAGCTCAAACCTTGCATAAAATCACCTAAGTGATACTCTCTAAGATATTTTATTTGAATTTTTAAACTTTCTATGTTTGTATGTAGTTGTTTATAGTTGTCAAGATATTTCTTAGTTGCTATAAAAAATTCCTTTTTAATTTTACTTGCCATAACATCACCCCTATTTAATTAAACTCCAACTTCTTGTTTTCTTCTTATTAAATTTCTAATATTCTATCTAACTATCTACCCCATACTTTTATCAGTTCATCTAAGCATTTCATTTTAATATTTATAGTCAAAATTTCTTTCCTGAATTCATATTGTGATGTACTTTACCTTTCATATCTATATAGATAACTTTGCCATTTTATTTTAAAAACTATCTTTTGACTCATTGCTACTCACTGCAATTTTATTAATTTAAAATTAATTTTGATGTTATTTATTTGTTTTGTTAGATTTCCTCTCACATTTTTTGCAACAATAAATCTTTTTAGACTCTTTTGAGATATAAAACAATTTACCACACCAATTACAAATTATTCTCTTATTCATAAAATCACTTCTTTCTCATTTTTCGCGACACTTATTATTGCAATTTTCACACTCTTTAAGTTTTAATCTATACTTATAAGCTCTGCCAATAATAAAACTAATTATTATAATTATAAAACTAATTAAAATATTCATTTTTCAGCATATCCTCATATTCACCTCTAGCTTTATCTATTGCAATAAATATATCTTCTCCATTATCATATAATTCTTTTGCTCTTTTAATTGTATACTCTGTTCTTGAAATTCCCATTATTCCTCCTCAATATATTCAACTTTCCAGCCATTTCTCGTTTTACTTTTCTTTTTAATTGCTTGATAAACTGCTTGATATTTTAACCTTAAAAAACAGGCTGCGCTATCTATAGATTCAAATTCCATTACTTCTTTTGTATTAACATTTTTTATTCTTACTGGTGAATCTTTTTTTATTTTTCTTTCCTTTTTCACTCCAAATTCAGACAGCATTCTTTCTGGCCTTGGATAGACCTTTTTTCCATTTCTTATAATTCCAAACAAACAACAATACAATGCTAAGTAGTTTCTACATGTAAGATCATCTTCAATAAGATTATCTCCTACCGAACCACTAAAGTATCTTTCTACCTTAAACATTTATTTCACCTCATACTCAAACTTTTTAAAATGGTAACTCATCATTATCTATAATTTCAAATTCTTGATAATCTAATCCTATTGCTCCAGCTTGTATGTTCTCTTTATATAGGCTATCTAATTTATTTTTTCTTTCTAATGCCTGTACTTCCTTAGTACTAACTTTTGTAAAAGTTCTTTTTTCACATGATTGAGTCTGGTAATTATCAACTCTTATGTTCCCTTGTAATGCCACCAGTTTCCCTTTAGTTATATAGTTTGCACAATATTCAGCTGATTTGCCTATTACTTCGATTGGTATAAAATCAGTTTCTCTCTTTCCATCTCTATTTACATAGTTTCTATCTACAGCTATTGTAAATGATGATATTGCTGTACCTGTTCCTGGTATATATTTTAGTTCTGGATCTCTAGTTAATCTCCCAACTAATACAACTTGATTCATTTTTTATACCTCCACTAATATTATCTAAATTTAGCCTTTTGGCTTTTTTTTATAATTTCATCTAGTTCCTTATTACTATATTGAGTAAATGTCTGTTCAAAATTAGCAAACTTATTTTTATTTGCTTTACTATTAGCTTTTATTGACTTCTTATTTTCATCTTTAAATCTATATAAATCTAATTGTTCATAAGTGGTTATATTTGCATCCTTCCATTTTTTTAGTATTCCTTTTAAATATGATAAATTCATATTCATTCTTTCAGCACATATTTCTATAGCTCTTTTAAATACTCTTATTTCTACTTCATTAGATATTTCTAATAACCATTCATTTGTAACTGGATATAAGACTCCTAGATTTTCTTCATATAGCTTCTTAAATTCTTTTAAAGAATCATCCACAGGTTGTTCTATATACATACTATTAGAACTATTAATATTAATACTATTAATATTAGTGTCCATATTTTTCGTGTCCGGCTGATTCGTGTCCAGAAAAGTAGGACATGGTTCCATGTCTACATTTTTATGACATTGCTTTTTCTTTTTTTTATCTTCTTTTAATCCTCTTTTAGATATACATTCATCTATATAGATTCTATCAAATACAATTTCATATATATTATTTTGCATCTTACCTTGTTTAGATTTCTTTTTATGAATTCTTATATATCCACTAAGCTCTAACTCATTTTTATATTTTGTAAATGTATCTTTTGATATATTTAATTCATAACAAATTAAATCCCTAGCTGGAAAACAAATTCCATTTGTTCCCGCAAAACTAGTTAAATATGAATACAACATTCTAGCACCAACAGTTAACCATCTATCTCTTGCTACAATTCTTGGCATAAGTCCATACCCATCACTTAATATGTTTAACTTTTCTATAACTAACTTATCTCCACTCAAGATGACTCACCTGCTTAATCAACATTTACAGCTTCTTCCACACTAGCTTGACCATCTATATTCTCTATATCTTCTTTTACTTCGAAATCAATTTCTAAACTTTCACTTTCATCTACAACCATACTCATATCTTCGTCTATTTCAGTTTTTATTGTTTCATCACCTACCATAGCCTTTTGTAGCTCTATACTAAGTGGTGCATATTTTAATAATTGTTTTATAACTGTCTTTTTAGCCATTGAATCAAAATCAGTTTGCCATGGTCCACTGCTGTAACTTTTACTTTTACTCTTTGCAAACTCTATAATTTCATCTTTAGTCATAAAAGAGAAACTATGACCTCCCGTATCTAAATGATATACTGCATAATATCCAATTATTCCCCCTCTATCACTGTTTAACTTAGGTTCATGAACTAAATCTTGATGAAGCCCATATCTAATCTCAAACTTGTCGTTTTCTCTTATTTTATGAGCATATATAGTTTTTATCTTCCCACTTCTTTGTGCTAATTCCAAAAGACCTTTATACCCAATTTGAAATTGCACCTTCTTACCATATGGTATTAAATATGCTTGACCTAAAGGGGTGTTAGGCTCAAGTCCTAATTGAGCGGATTCCATCATTGCTGCTATAAAACTCATAGGTTCACATGTTTGTAACCTTGGATTATTACTGAAAGCTGTTAATGCAACTCTTTGAAACCTCTCACTTGAAACCATACTTGGTAAAGCTTTTTTTATCTGACTTGCCATCTTATTCATAAGTTGTTCCATACCTTTACTTGGGCTTACTTTAACTGTGTTTACTCCTGAAACTTTCTTTTCTAATACTCCTTTTGCTTTTTCACTAGCCATATATATTACCCCCTATTTTATTTTGAATGTTCTGTATGAACTTATATTTGTATATTTTTCTGCTATATCAGGCATTTCTTCTCTAAGCTTTTTGGTATCAATGGACCTTTTGGTAGCTCCTTTCCAAGTTATTATTCTTCTGTCTAATGTTGCTAACTCAAACTCTCTCATTTCGCTTTGTATTTCTTGTTCTATTAGTTGTTTCTCTCCCTTTAGTTCTTTCATTTGTGAAACTATATCATCATATCTTTTTAACTTTGAAATACCATCTTCAAGTAGATTTAGTTCTACTTTCTCTTTAACTGAATTTTTATATCTTGCTTTTAAATATTCGCTATAAGTATCTGAGCCATCAGGAATTGGTAATATATCTTTTAATACATTCTCTTCCCAAAATTCATTCTCTATTTTCATTAGATTTTCAATTACTTCTTCATCTCTATTTATCTTGTGCCATACAAACTTTTCGTTTCCAAGAAGTGCTGCTATATAACAATGTGTGGCTCCTGTAACAGCCATATAGTGTAAACACTGTATTTCATAATGAAGTGGAACTCCATTTCCCCATTCTTTTATAGAAAAACTATTAGTTGTCTTACATTCCAGAAAAGCTTTTTCTCCAACTATAGCTCTATCTATATTAGCTATTGCAAAAGGATA
>NZ_JAGWCS010000068.1:0-21891 GCF_020657705.1 Clostridioides sp. ZZV15-6598
CCTAAAATTCTTTAATATAAAAAGCTGTATTTCTATTTATTAATTAATGGTTAAGTAATTAATAAATAGAAATACAGCTTGAAAAGTTCGACTTTTTTACCAAGGTTATTTCACTTAATTAATGAACTATAAATTTACATTCTACCAAATGTAAGGTATGATACGATATTTCGTTTTCTGACAATATTCCTTATACCCTTCAAGCTCAGCATTAAGTAGCTTTTCTTCATCCAATGTACGAAACACAACTATTACACATAAAAAAATTGCAGCAATCATTCCCCACCATGAATTTA
The DNA here is from genome assembly GCF_020657705.1 of Clostridioides sp. ZZV15-6598. NCBI lineage: Bacteria > Bacillati > Bacillota > Clostridia > Peptostreptococcales > Peptostreptococcaceae > Clostridioides > Clostridioides sp. ZZV15-6598. The sequence goes on from NZ_JAGWCS010000068.1 coordinate 297, forward strand.
GTGCCAGAGGTGTAAAAAGTATAATTAATATAGCACCTAGATACATAGGATGTCGAACAACTGAATATGGCCCATTAGTAATCACCTTTTGATTGCTCATAACAGTTATAACTTTTGATGTGTATGAGTTATAGCGAAAAACAAAAAATACAATTATAAATCCAGTTAAAATAAGTACTTCTGATATTATTGTCAAAATAAGCGGAATACCAGACCAAGCAAAGCGATTATCTAGAGCTGATACACCCAGCAATCCAAATAAGAAAAGAAATCCAGCGATACTCTGACCAAGTATTTGTTGTGGACGTGTTTCCTTTGATTTGATGCGACGTTCTAGCAATACTGGATCATTAATCATCAGATAAATTGTAATCACACAAGTTGGAATGCAGAATACAGCCAGGAACATCCACCCTTGCCAAAAATCCATTGTACCAGTTAAGCCAAAAATAAGGCATGCCAAAACTAATATAAAAACAATAACTGATACACTTGCTAAAATGTATAAAGATTTTATCTTTTCTTGCATTTAAGACCTCCAGTACAGCTTTTTCCTATAAAATCAATACATTATATATAAGATAAGTATAAAAAATAATTACAATCCGATAAAAAATTAGATTACTTAAATTTTTAACATACCATAAAATTATTTGCCACCATTATTTGTTTTTGTAGCAATTTGGTGGCAAATATAATTTTTGTCCCATTTTTTTAGAAAATAATTGTATTAAAATATTTCCATTGTATGATTTTATATTTTTCAATATTTATACAGCTTTTATCATCATCTTGCCACCATCAAATACATACTCAACCATAGCATGTTCATATAAATATGTTATATAAGAGCGTATTGTACTCCCAACTAGAACATATTGATTAGCATCTAATTTAACATTATAAACATCACACATTTTTTCAATAACTTCATCAATCATAATTGGTTCACAACAAACTGTCTTAATATTAGATATTATTTCTTCCATCTTTTTCTTATTAACATCAATTAATTCCTGTATACTTGTAGTCTTTACAGAATGACTAGGAACAAAAAAATCTGCATCAAGAGTTTTCATTTTTTCCAATGTTTTGAATTGTGAATCTATATCCAACAAAAAGAAGAAATGATATTTACTAATTATATTTTCTGGTGTAAGACTGTCTGCAACAAACAAAACATTATCTGGAGTTCTAACACCAATCATTTCGAAATAATGACCAGGAAGAGAAATAGCTTCAAGTTCTGTATCTAAAATTTTTCCATTTGAAGGTATAATATAATCAACTTCACTCTCTTTTGCTAATAAAAATTTATTTTTTAATGCTTTGCTTGGATATCCTCCATACAAAAATGCTGATTCTAATATTGGATTTTCTGTAAAGTATCCTTCCATTTTAGTTGTAGCGATTTTACATTTTGTCTGATTTTTCAAATATGCATTCCCTCCTATGTGGTCTGCATTTGAATGAGTGTTTATTATTAGTTTAGGATTTAAATCATGCTCCTCTAATAATCTAAGAACTTGTCTAGCTGTATCTTTGTTATTTCCACTATCAATTAAAATTGCATTATTTCCATCTACATATACACCTATTATTGTAGGAAGTTGGATATAATATGTATTTCCTTTTATATATTCTAAAGTAAGTTTAGCCATTTTATAACCTCCCTTTAAATTTATTTTTAATTATAGCATCAATTTTCAGAAAATTCCAGTCAAATTATTTTTATAATATGTTTTTATTTTTTTTATTAAAAATTGGAAAAACTATATAATATATATTATAATCTATATATAAGGAGTGATGTTATTGAAAAAAGATAGAATAACTTTTTCAGAAATTTTAATATTAATTGTAGGCTGTATATTAATGGCAATTTCTCTTAACATGTTTTTTAATCCACATGCAATTGCTGCTGGTGGTATAACAGGTCTTGGAGTTGTTTTAAATTCATTATTTGGTGTAGAACTTTGGATCGTCAATTTAATTTTAAATATACCTCTATTCATATTTGCTTACAGAATACTTTCAAAGAAAGATTGCTTTAAAACAGTCTTAGGAATAATTTTTCTTACTATAGCACTTAAAGTTACTGCAAATATGGCTACACTAGATATTACAAATGATATGTATCTTGCAATTATATCTGGTTCTATTTTAATGGGAGTTGGTCAAGGCCTTATTTTTAGAATAAATGGCTCTACAGGTGGAACCGATTTGATGGCACTCCTATTAAATAAATATTTCCCTACACTTAGTATTCCCGTTTTGATGGGTATTGTTGACTGTGTTGTAGTTGTACTGTCAGGAATAGTAAATAAACAAGTTGAGATTGCACTTTATTCAACTGTAGCACTATACATTTTAGTAAAAGTTAGTGACTTGCTTATTGAAGGATTTAATTATTCAAAATCATTTACTATTATATCTGACCTTTCAGCAGACATAAGCAAAAGAATAATGGAAGATTTAGATAGAGGCGCAACTATTCTAAAAGGTGAAGGTGCTTATACTGGAGAAAATAAAAATGTACTTTTGGTTGTAGTTGAGAAAAAAGAAGTTGTCGAACTAAAAAAATTAGTGAAAAGTGTCGACCCCAATGCATTTATAATAATTACAGATATACATGAAGCTTTAGGAAATGGATTTAAAAAGATAGAATAATCACAAAACAAATAGCAAGCATAAATTTCAGATATAAAAAACTTATATTTTTATATCTGAAAATTGTGCTTGCTGTTTTTCATGCAATAAACAATCAAAAAAACACACCACTTAGATTTAATTTTTAATTTATCTAACTGTGCTAAATTTACATTTTTTACTAGTTTAATATCTGTGTTCTACATACTTTCCTATCAATATAAATTTAAAATAGATTAGTTACATTGACATGAATCTTTGTAAAATACATTTTAAATTATCTACTACTATAATAAGTAATTGCAATTTACATGTAAATTTCAATTACTTATCTATAAGGTTCTTTTTTATCTTACTATCAACGATAGGTATAGGAATTACCATTCCAACTATATTGATTAAAAGATTAATCAAACTTAAATATTCAGGTCTAATTTTTATAAAAATTTTGTTAAAACATACAATGATTACTAAAAATACTCCTATAATAATCCATATATTTGCTCCATAACTATGTGCATAGTCCCAAGCTTCTTGAGATTTCATTGATTGATTAGTTCTGTATCCATGAAATTTATTTATATCTTTTGGAGCCCTATACTTATATAAAAACCCCATTAAAATAATAGTTGCAGGTATTATCATATCAATAATCCAAAATATATCCATTATAATTAGCTCCCAACTTTATATAAATTTCTATACATATAATCTTATCTATAAGCAAACTAGAAGTTTTTATAATTATTATTTTCCATTATATCATTTATCAAATTTTTTAACAATTAAACGAAATATAAACTTAAGCACATATGCGATTATCAATTACAAAGTGTTTTAAAATTATACAAGACCTATATTTATAGATTATAAGATATTTATATAATAAATGATTCATAAATATAGCCAAATTGGTCTAAATATGTATATAATAAAAATAATATGATGATTATATTTAACACTGTCAATAAAACTAAAAATATTAAAAAGGAGGACTTAAAATGAGTGTTAATTTACAAAAAGGACAAAGAGTAAGTTTAGTAAAAGATGCTAATCCTGTAAAAAATTTAGTTGTAGGATTAGGGTGGGATATGAACAACCTAGGTAAAAAAAACTATGATTTAGATGCATTTGCAATAGCATTAACTAGTGAAGATAAAATGAAATCATCAAAAGACTTAGTTTATTTTGGACACCTTAAACATCCTTCTAAATCTATCATACATACTGGTGATAACTTAACTGGAAGAGGTGAAGGAGACGATGAACAAATAAATGTTAATTTAGGTGATATACCTGAATATGTACATAAAATAGTTTTCGGAGTTTCTATATACAGAGCTAAAAAAAGAAATCAAGATTTTGGCCAGATGAATAATTCTTTTATAAGGCTAGTTGATTCAAATTCTAGACAAGAATTATTTAAATATAACCTTCAAGAAGACTTTTCTGGTAAAGTAACAGTTTTGGCAGGCGAAATTTATCGCAGAAATGAAGAATGGAAATTTAATGCATTAGGAATTGGTCAAAATGAAGAGCTTCATGAATTAACTGATATATATCGTTAATACTAACTATAACAAAAAATTTATAAAAGGAGTTGTTTTAAAATGGGTATAACTTTAGCAAAAGGACAAAAAGTAAGTTTGACAAAAACTAACCCAGGTCTTAAAAAAGTAATGGTAGGATTAGGATGGGATACTAATAAATATGATGGTGGTTTTGATTTTGATTTAGATGCTTCTGCATTTTTAACTGGAGCTGATGGTAAGGTAACAAATGATGGAGATTTCATATTCTATAATAATTTAAAACATGCTTCTGGAGCAGTTGAATACCTGGGAGATAATAGAACAGGAGTTGGAGATGGTGATGATGAGCAAATAAGTGTTGACCTATCTAAAATACCACAAAACATTGCAAAGATATCATTTACTGTTACTATAAATGAAGCTGTTACAAGAAGACAAAACTTCGGACAAGTTGAAAATTCATATATAAGAATTTATAATGAAGAAACTAATGAAGAACTTATCAAATATGAATTAGGTGAGGATTTTAGTATAGAAACAGCAATAGTGGTTGCAGAGCTATATAAACATAATGAAGAATGGAAATTCAATGCATTAGGTTCTGGTTTTGAAGATGGGCTTGCAGGATTATGTGGAAATTTTGGTGTTAATATAGGATAATAATTAATTTAAAATAAAAAAGACATTTTTAAATTATATTAAATTAATTTGTTAATTTCTAAAAAAATACAAGTATTTAAAAAGTTTTCAAAATACACTTTGACCATATAATACTTAATAAAAAAAATAGAAATGTACTATTAGCCAAACTCTAATAAGGGTGTTTTCTGTTTTTAAGATTTGTCGTAGGATATTTACGTATTCTACGACTTTCTTATGCGTAAATCTTATCAACAAAATTAAAGTACAAATATCCAATTTACCACAAATACAGTATCATTATTCAGTATAATCCACTTCGAGATGTCTTGGTATTTTTTGTAGATGTAGGATGCCATCATTTCATCAATCTACAAGCTCGTCTTCTTGGCTCAAATGTTAGTAGAATACCATAATCTTTTCATTTTGTAGAATATAGGTATTTCGTTGTATAGAAAAAATATGTGTGCTATACTGAACATGAAAAATACTCTCTTGTAAAGTTTAGTTTTATGAGAGATAGGTGAAATTTATATTAACTTCGGATGCCTTTTATATGTCACGATTTTGGAAAGTGGTGAAAAAAATGGAAGATAAATTATACCTTATTGGTAAATTTGCATCTATGAACAAAGTTTCCACAAGAATGCTCCGTCACTACGATAAAATAAATTTATTGAATCCAATTTCCATTAAGGAAAATGGCTATCGATACTACAGTGAACAACAGATTGCTATCATATCAAAAATAAAATTGTTACGTGATTGCGATTTTTCATTGGATGAGATTGCACAAATATTTAAAAATGATAGTGATACTTTCTTTATGGAACAAGTAAAGTGCAAAAGAATTGACTTGAACCAGCAAGTTAGACTACACCAAAAGGCAATTAAATTATTAGAAGGATTTAGCAAAGAAAGCTGTCAAAATGACTTCGTAAATCAGTACGGTATTTCCCTTGTGCAACGAACGGAAAACACTCTATTGATTTCTAATAAAAAATTTAATTTTGAACACATAGAAACTGAATTTGATAAACTTTTTGTCTTTCTTGAAAAAAAGCATTTAAATACAAATGGATGTGCTGTATTAATAAGTTACTTTGATGAAAATAAGGAGAACAAAAACCAAGTAGGTATTCCTGTGACAGAACCCTATCAGGATGAGCAATATATCACTATTGTTCTTCCAAAGTCTAAATACATCTCCACAATTCACTATGGGGATTATTATAATATTGGATATGCATATAACAGCATTATAAGATATGCCGAGCTAAATGGTTATTCGATTGAGCATTGTTTCACTGAACGATATTTAATTGATAGCTCACATACAGCAAATCAAACTCAATATGTGACAGAAATTTCGGTTTCCATTAAAAATAGCCCTTGACATTACAATACCATATTTTTATTTATAAACCATTTAATTTCAATACTTATAATCAATATTTTTATGATAGCGTCAGTTAAATGTCAGCAAAATATTTTATCCACAATAATAAAAAGGTAGCTACTATTTATAAGTACTACCTTTTAATCTATTCATCTTATTCTTGCTAACTTTTTATCCAATTTTCTAATGCTTCCATTTTATCGCTACTTAAATCTTCGCCCTCATATAGTTTTAAAAGATCATAAGAAACATATCTTATTTCCTGAATATGTCGATTGTATGACTTGTAATACCCACTAAATCTTCACGCTCACAAGTAGCAAAATGGTATTTCAAATACAATTCAAATATTTCATTGTCCATAGCATCCACCGCTTCACTCATAAATAAGGTGCAACCATCTGATGCAACATAGTGCAATCTTGACACGTCAAATACAGACATCAAATCGTCGATGTTTTCTTTACGGACAAGTTCAAATAAATCCTTTGGCTGTGACTTGGCAACAAATGTTTTGGAATCAAGCAAGTCATTTTTAATATATTCAGCGACACTGATATTACCATTCTGTGCTATAAATATGATACAGCAGACCTAGCAGTAACGTAACATCATATTGATTGTCTGGAAAAGCAGACAAATCCATAGCATTGCCTTGAATAATGGTTATATTTTCATCTAGTTGAGTATTTTGATTGAAAATCTCTATATTATGTTCAACTAATTCTACCGCATCAACAACATATCCCTGACGTGCCAGCTAGTGGGAATCCCTCCCTGTTCCAGCTCCGATGGTCACTAGTTTTTATGTACTTCTCAATGTAATGTATTGTAGTGAGAAACTTAACTGAACCATGTTTTGATACAATCCGATTATTCTCATTGTAATTGTTATAATGATTTATTAAATATTGGTTTGTTTCCATATTGCCTTCCTTTTATAAATTAGAAATATAAATAATCTACTGTGTACATTATTTGACTAATGTGAACAAATACAACTTAATTTTCTCTCATTCTAATACATGCCTGTGGAAATGTCAAACAGCTCATTTCGTGTCATAACTTCATGTCACTATATATAAACCTTTTTTTCATTTGTACATCATTTTACCTTTTATAAATTAAATTGCTCACAACAAAAGTAAGCTTTTTATGTATGTTAATGAAATTTTATAATACAACTATAACATGTCCTATATTTTAGTATGATAATTTCCGTTCGTTTTATTATTACAACTTATACTATAGTTTTATGTGCTTTGTTAATATTTGTAATATTTTAGACACTCTTTATACTTATGTTACTGATATACTTTGATTAAGAAAAGTAAATCTAATATAAATTGATGATTATGTAAAATCATATTATAAAGGAGGTATCTACTATGAATACTTGGAATGTGTTCCTTATACTTACTGGAATAGGAAATATAATAGGAACTACAATAAGATATTTAATTAAACATAAAGCTAATTATTGCAACAAAAAATATTTAGATAAATTAGAATTAAAGTATGGAAATATAGATAGAGAAAAAGTTTTTAAACTAGAAATATTTTATCACTATTTAATAGGCTTGGAATACATAATAATGGGCTTATTAATAAGAAAATTTGATGCTGCAATAATATTAGTAACATTAGTATCTATTATAACAATAGTATCCTATTATCTAATTAGAAAGAAATATATAACTATATAAACTAAAATCAAATATTTAATTGCCACCATTTACCTAATGTCTATTATGGAGTTTTTACTCACTTTACTATATAATTCGGCATATAATCACTGTACATTATATAATTTGTACAAAGATAGTCCATAATAATATGGGCTATCTTTGTATGAACAGTCTATAATCCAGTTCTGTATTTTACAATTTTAGTATTATCTTTCCACATTCACTAACATTTTTTCAAAAATTCAGACAATATTTCATTGAACTCATCAGCATATTCCCAAAAAGCCATGTGCCCTCCTAAAATATGGAGCTTCGTATTCGGACAGAGCTTCTTCATATATGGTACGGCTACATCCTGCCAATGCTCCGCAATCATGAATTCTGTATGGCATTCTTCACTCTCATCCGCCAGTTTTGCTTCCTCTCTGTAATCTCCAGTTACACCTATTGCATATTCTGCTGATGCCAAATAATATGGCATTGTAGAACAACTCATGATGAATTCCATTTCTTCTTCTGAAAGTGTTTTTTGTATCATAACCTCATTTGTGTACTCCTTCAAAACTTCTTTGAATCCTTGAGGTGTAAGAATTACTTGTATTGTCTCACATAAGGCTTCCACACTATCTTCCACCCAATCGTCTAGATTTGTAGAAATAGCTTTTGGTGACATATCAATATTGAAAATTCCTTTAATGTGTTCTATTCCAATTTCACGGATTACGCCCCATGTTTCGTATGCACCAAAAGACCAACCAACAAGTATTACATCATTAAGACCTAAATGTTTGATAAGCCTTACAATATCCTGTGCATGTGTTGTGTGGTCAACACCAATATCTGTCACAGTAGAACGACCATGTGCTCTTGGATCGACTGCGATTACTCTGTACTCAGAAGAAAATCTGTTCACCTGTGCTTCAAAGACATCGCAAGAAAAAGTCCAACCTGGAACAAAGATAACTGGTTTTCCTTTTCCTTCATCAATATAATGGATTTCAATACCAGAAACTGTTTCAAAATATTTACCAGTCTTCATTTTAACTCCTCCATTCTTCTACCCAAAAAATAATATACCTACTTACAAATATTGCTAATTTTAGTTTATCATATTTTGTCATTTTTAATCAATTCAAATTCTTACTAAAAAAGATACACAAGAAAATTTTTAAAAAACTACAAATTCTGAGGACATCAATAACTTCAAGATATGAACTTTTATAATATTCATGATAATGTATATATCTTCACCTAAATTCGAATTCACATTGTTTTTTTGTAAAAATTTCTGTAGATGACAGTCACTACAGCACTTTCATAAATAACAAGTTATTACCTGTTGCATTTATAAATTTGCTATTGTAACAATCAATGTAACTGCTGGATAAAGCCATACTAACATGTTGTTTTTAGCATTTTCGTCCACTGTAGTAATATTACATTCTATATTTTTTCTTTCTAAATTTATCAAATTATAATTTCTAATCTTTTCTTCTTTACTTTGCTTTCCTTTTAAACAATCATAATTTAATAAATATTTTTCTAAATACTTCTCATCTCCCCAAAATATAAAATTCAACTTCAAAGGTCAATATCCCTCAAAGACTATTCGACAACTACAAAATAATCAAATTTTCACTAAAAAAAGAACTCTTGTTATTGAGTTCTTTAATATACTTTTATTGGTATTCTAAATTCTTTTGTTTCCATGTTATCAGCTGATAATACTACCTCTATATAAGCTTCTTTTTTAAGTACAAAACAATTTTTAAAATTAAATTGTTCTATTCTAAAATTTATTCCTTTATGAATTGTAGTATTATCTTTTGGATGCCATCTAAGCTCTTTATTTATTTGTTCAAAATTATTATTTTCTCCAATATCTACTTCCATATTAATAAATTTCAAACTTAATATAGGACTTTTTGCAACAATCGTACTTTTGTTTTCTATTACAAAATCAACTAAATTATCGCTATTAATTTTAGCATAAATATCAGATTTATCATCTACAATACTTGAATTAAGTCTAATATATCCATTACCATCTTCATAATAATCACCAGCCATATTATTCTCATTATTTCTTCTATATTTTAATATCAATTTAGCTTGTTTATTAGATTCCATAAAAGCTATAATTGATATAATCAAGGCTACTATTGATGCAAACGAGGCAATCACAGAAATTATATTTACATAGTTACCAAGAAATTCATTAAACTGATTGAGCATATCTTTTTCTCCTTAAAAACATTACTTTATCTTATTATAGTTGTATAATATTTTTTACATTTATTTTTAATTTATTACACAAACTTCTTATATAAAAAAAGACCATCTATTAAGATGATTCTCTAGACTAAGTATCTATGTTTTTGTTTATACTCTGTAACAGCATCATTTCATGCTTCTTGCTCTCTTATTCCTTTTTCTCTAGCAATTCTTTGTGCTATTTTTCTAACTAATTCAGCACTTTTTAATATTCCTATACTAACCACTTCCTTATCTCTATCCTATATTATACCATATAATAAAGAATAAAGCTAATTCCTATTAAGTTCTTTATTCTATTTCATAAATTCAAAAACTTAACCCCATAATATATTTATCATTCTCTTTTTAATTCATTATATAAAAAAAGATCATCTACTAAGATGACCTTTTAACTTATTCTATTTCTCATCTTTACACCAATTCCTGTCAGTCTTACCCTTTATATAAGTTCTAACTATTTCACCACAATCTAAACATAGATCAGAATATGTTTTAGATACTTTAGATGAAAATCTTGTATTGTATTCTAAACCTGTTCTATATATAACAAATCCTGCTTCACTTACTGTAGAGATACCTTGTTCTATATTTTCGCTACCACAATTAGGACATTTCATAGTTACCCCCCTTGTTTGCTATTTACTTATGTACTAGTTTATTCCTTAATTTCTCTTTTAAATACGGCCAACCCTTCAATCCAATTTATCTGAAATAAATCCCAGCCATCTTTTCCTAATCTATAAAAATGACATTTTAATCTATTTTTTTATGTTCTTTATTCTCTTTATCTGCCAATCCTTATCAGTATCTTCCATTATGTATGTTCTAACTATTTCACCACAATCCAAACATAAATCAGAATATACGGTTGCTGCTCCTAGTAAACTGTATCTTAGTCCAACATTACCAGTATTCCCTTTTCCTCCCCATTTAATATTTTTTTGAATTTTCTCACTACCACAGTTAGTACATTTCATGTTTATACCTCCTAGTAATTATTTTCTTTCATATTACCATAATATATAAAAAAGACCTAGAAATTAATCTAAGTCTTTATTTTCCATATTAACTACATAGTTTGCTGCAAGTATAACTCCTCTTAATTAATAAATCTTCATCAGTAACTCCTGAATTCACTAACTATCCCTTTCCCTTCTCTTCTTGAACATCATAAACATTATATATTAATATTAAATTGGCTTTTTTATTGGATTTTTTAGAGAGTGTATTCCATCCATTAGTACTTTAGAATCTATTTTTAAATATCTAGAATATATCCAAACAATTGGACTACGAATTCTACCTCTAGAGCAAGCAATTATTATTTTTTTACTATTGTTATTGCTGATAAATAGGAGCCTATCTTTTATTCTTTTACGATTTTTTATTAAACCATATAAGACAATAATTCCTGCAATGGGTTTATTCCTATGCAGGAAGTCATATTCTTTTTCATTAATAACAGAGATATTATGTTCTAATTTAGCTATGCTACCATATTCTGTTGGTGTACGTACATCAACAGTTACTTCATCAACGATTTCACTATGTTTTATTAGATATTGTGGACATAATTTTTTCATGTATACATCTAAAGTCTGCATAAGTATATCTCCTTAATTCTTTGCATAATATATTAATTTATTATACTATAAAACAAGTCCACTCTTACAGCCGTTTATTAATATAAATTTATAATTATTCTAAAAACATTTTAAATATATCATAGGATTTATATGAAAATTTTACTTGAGCTTAATTGAATCTTTAAATGATTGCTTTCATAAGGTTTTATATCTTCCAAATTAAGTTAAACAACTTCTATTTTATCCACTTTAAGAACTCTTGTTTTTATCATAATTATATAAAAAAAGACCATCTACTAAGATGACCTTTTGACTTAATCTATTTTTATAAAGTTTTTACAGCAGTTCCATATGCAAATATTTCAACAACTTGTTTTTTACTTGCAAATCCATCTGCCACAGCAATACGATACTCAAATTGACAATTAATTACAGCATTACCACCTAATTGTTCACATTTTTTCTTTAACTGTTCCTTTACTCCTTTAAACGCTGAGTTTGGGTCTGCACTTCTAAAAATCCCTTCCTTGTGAGAGTCTATTGCAAATATAGCATCTATAACCCCATATTCTTCTTTAATATCTCCAGTGCTTATAATCATATTTATATCCTCCAATACCTTTTTCTTTAATAATAGTCTAAACTATATTATATTTCAACAAAATCAATAATACTTTTTCTTAATTGTCTTTCTTCCATAAACAATTTATCTGATATTTGAAACTATTCAAATTTATTTATATACCTAAATTTTATTATCTATCTTTCTACATATCTTAAATTATTTATGGCTATATCCAAAGTCTTTTTTATTTCCATTGTTGTGTATAATTCAATTTCTTTTTCAGTTTTTTATCTTCAATAGAAACTAATCTATCCTCAATTTTATTACTTATATTATAAGCCTTACTACCGCCAAGAGATTTTGTTGCTACTCTCTTAACTTATTTTATAATACTCTCACACTCTATATTGAATAAGCTCTTTCAGATAGCAAATATATGTTATTTGCATTTGCATAAGATTGATTAGAGTATCCCATTTCCAAACTTAGTTATTTTAAATAACTTGGTCACACAGAACGACTCATTTTTATATCTAAAATATCTATACCATCTTTAAATCTTTTTATATTATTATTTATAAGCTCATTCACATGCTTAAGCTCTCTATTATGTATCTTAACTATATCCTTACTGACATTACTTTCTTACCTTTCCAAATCCACCTTCATCCTGAAACTTTTAGTTTTTACTGGTATTTCTTCTTTCTTTTCTATATATTTGAACAGAAGTTTTCCAAGTATTTATCCCTGCTACTGCTGACACATCACTCCCCTATATTCCTAATTACCTATTTTTAAGCCAATCAATTTTATCTATATTTTTAGTATCAGTTACTACAAAAGCATCTAAATATTTTCTACGACTTGAATTTTTATTCATTTTATGATTTACTCCTTAGCAATAGTTTTTTTACTTGTATTGCTTACTTTGACCAGCACTTTTTTATTGAAATAAACTTACTAAACATATCGCAAATAAACCTATCATTATTAAAGTTGTCATTTTATTTCCTCCTAAAGTTATGGTAGATATGAAAAGAAAAAGGATGCTGAGAAACATTTAATTGAAATAAAATCTGCTATAAGTTCGTTGGTTCAAGCAATATAACATTTTTAGATAGATACTATAAATACATAAGTGATAGAGAGTGCGACTTTTCTCCTAATACTGTTAGAGGCAGAAAAAACATAATTAAAAATCAACAAGAATGCTTATAATTGCTTTTTATTTGCTGTTGACATTAACACAGTGTCAAAGCTTATCCTGTCTTTAGGACATAAAAACAGGAGGATTCTTATGAAAAAAATAGCTGCAATACTTGCACTGCTTTTGTACTGTGCCATATCCGCAAATAACGAAATATCAAAAGACAAGCAATCCCATATGAAGGAAACCAAAATGACCTATACAATGCCAGCAGAGGATTTACCCCATGAAGGCACATGGCTCACATGGCCACATCCATATACCTATGGAATAGAATATCAAAATGAGTTAGAAGATATTTGGGTTCAAATGACACAGGCACTCCACATCGCTGAAAAAGTTCATATTGTTGCATATAACAAAAAAGAACAGGCACGAATTGAAAAACTGCTTTTAGCTGATGGAGTTGATATGAGCCAAATTGACTTTGTTATTTCAAAGTCTAATGATGTCTGGATTCGAGACACTGGTCCAATTTTTGTTTTTGATGAAAACAATAAGTTGATGATTGCGGACTTTTGCTTTGACGGTTGGGGTAAAAAGGTCAAATTTAAAAACGACAACCAAATTCCTGTTGCTGTAGGAATACAAAAAAACATTCCTGTCATCAATATCTCTGATTTTGTACTTGAAGGTGGTTCTATTGAAATAGATGGTAATGGCACACTGATAGCAAGCCTTAGTTCCGTTGTCAGCAAAAATAGAAACCAGAATCTTACTGTGAAACAGGCTGAGGAATATCTGTTCCAGTATCTTGGTGTAACAAATTTCATATGGCTTGAAGGAGTCACTGATGAGGATATCACCGACGCACACATTGATGGAATAGCTCGCTTTCTTGATAATCACACCATTTTAACAGTGTCAAAGGATGATTTTTTAGAACTTTATGAAAACATCAACATGAATGATTATAGTACTATACAAAATGCCAAAAATGCAAGTGGTGAACCTTATGAAATTGTGGAACTCCCTCTAACTAAAAAAAACGTAAAGGGACTGGATTACAAAGGTTCTTACTTGAATTACTATATTGGAAACAAGGTCGTACTTGTACCAGTATATGATGATGAAAATGATGATGTTGCATTAGAAATCATATCAAAGCTTTATCCTAAAAAGAAAATTGTTCCAATAAAAGTGAACGCCCTTTTTCAATATGGAGGAATGATTCATTGTGTAACACAGCAGCAACCAGTGAGTAAATAGCAAAATATTTGCTGTGATTTTGATATAGAAAAAAATTGCAAAATATACTAGTTTTGCAGTTAAAAGTTTTACCCACGATTACGAACAATTTACTGGAGTCTTGCTTTTTATCTAAACTTCGAGATTAACTATATAATCAACATAATCAAAAACCATGCTACCGATTTTTAGGCTAGTAGTATGGTTTTTGTCAACTATAATGCTAAATTTTCTTTTTTTGCTACTTAAAGACATCCTAAAGTCTTTCATAGTAACACTCCTCTTAACTAATTTTTTTATATTTAATTTTAATACTTACCTAAACTTATACTTTATCTAAAATTAAACACAATAAAAATAGCCATAAATAAGTAAAAAAAGAACCTTTTAAATCTATTTAAAGGCTCTAAAATAATTAGCTAATAGTATAATCTAAAATTACTTACAACTTTTATGTACTAAATTATGCCAAAATTAGCTTTAACGCACTCCAAACAAGTATCAGTGCCATAAGAGTGTTAAACACCCTGTAATATTTGTTTATATATTTTTTCAAAAGTCCTCCTGCTAGAGCCCATGTTATTGTTCCAGAGATTCCTACAATAGAACTACAAATAGCAGTTACCAATAAAAATACAATCGACTTTGACACAGGAATTACATATCCCATATAAACAGTGATACCATACAAAATAATTTTGACATTGACAAATTGTAGAATAAACCCTGACCAAAAAGATTTTGTTTGTGTTTTATTTTCATCACTTGGCCTACTCTTAGCAACATGAATTGCCAAATAGATAATATATACAGCCCCTATGTATTTCATGGTATCAATTAATGTTGGAACAAACTTTGACAATCCAAAACATCCTAAAGCACATATAATCATGACACACACAAATCCAGCACTAATACCTATAATCATTGATTTTCCTTTTTGCCATCCATTATTACTTATTGTATTTAATGCAAGAATGTTATTTGGCCCTGGTGTAAAACCTGTTACAAAAGCATAAGGCAAAAAAGATAATAAAATTTCACTCAACACTTGTAATCACACTCCTTTTATATTATAATACTTTAAATTAAAGATTTAAACAAATCGAAATATTTAAAGTTATACTTTAAAATTATTGAACTATATAGGAGGAAAACATGTATCTTAAATATCTTCAAACTTTTAAGACTATTGTTGAAGAAGGTAGCTTTTCAAAAGCAGCAGATAGACTGAATTACACACAATCAACAATAACTTTCCAAGTACAACAATTAGAACAGGAATTATCTGTGCATCTTTTCGAAAAAATTGGAAGAAGGATGGTATTGACT
The DNA here is from genome assembly GCF_020657705.1 of Clostridioides sp. ZZV15-6598. NCBI lineage: Bacteria > Bacillati > Bacillota > Clostridia > Peptostreptococcales > Peptostreptococcaceae > Clostridioides > Clostridioides sp. ZZV15-6598. The sequence continues at coordinate 16,359 of NZ_JAGWCS010000068.1, forward strand.
AAGGTAGGAGAAAATCTAATCCCATATGTTAATGAAGTACTATCTTCATTTGATAAAATGAAAAATTTTGGTACAGACCTTTCTGAATTACGAGGTGATTTACATATCGCAATCGCCGAAACACTACTTTGTTATAAAATACCTGCAATACTAAAACAGTTCCATGAACTTGCACCAAATGCTCGCTTGTTTCTTCGCTCAATGAATTGCTATGATATAAGAGATTCATTACTATCAGGAAGTATTGATTTGGGGTTATTTTATCAAGATATTGGTGGAATTGGAAATTCTATTTATACCTATCCAGTTGGCGAATATTCACTTACATTAGTGTCTTCACCAAAGATAAAAAATCAGTTTCCAGATTTTATTACTCCAAATCAACAATTAAAAATACCATTTATAATAGATGAGAATAACTGCATCTTTAGACAGATATTTGAGACATATTTACGAGAAAAGGATATTACTTTAGACCATACAATTGAACTTTGGAGTATCCCAACAATTAAAAATTTAGTAAAAAATGATATGGGTATATCTTATCTTCCTACATTTACAATAGAAAGTGAAATTAAATTAGGAGATTTATGTGAAATAAAAACAGATTTAAATAGTAAAACTATCACAGCTGTCTGTGCCCATCATAAGAATAAATGGATTAGTCCTCTTATGCAGTTATTTATTGATTTAGTTACTGCAAATGAAAAGTAGTAAAGCAATAAATATGTATTAAAACAATAAATATGATATAATAACCACTTGACTTCTCAATTTAAAACTTTGTAGTTATAAATATACTTTAGATATGAAAAAGAAGGTAACAACTATACTTAGTTGCTACCTCCTAACCTTTTTTCTCATTTCTTTTTTACCAAACTCTACTGAAATATCAAAAAATGATGATATATTCTCAGTAAAAAACTTATTTTTATGATATGCAATATCAAATGTTCTGCATAATTTAATGCCTTCAATATCACAAGACCATAAAAGATTTTTCTTTAAATACTCTTCTACAAGAAGTTCAGATATAACAGCAATTCCAAAATTATCTGTAACTGCTCTCAGGATAGCTTCAGAATTATAACATGACCATCTAATATTCATTGGTATTTTTAATTCTTTCAATTGATTTTCTAGTTGCGCTCTTGTTCCACTTCCCAGTTCACGCATAATTAATGGCTGGTTTGAAAGTTCTGAAACTTCTACTGAATCTCGCTTGTAAAATTTATGCTTATTAGAACATATGAGTACAAGATGGTCCTTAATAATGCTTTTTATCACAATATCTGGATGATTAATCTTACCTTCTACAATTGCAATATCTAATTCACTATTAAGTAATTTTTTTGCAATTAAACTTGTATCTTCAACAAATACTTCAGGTTCTACCAAAGGATTTCTCTTATATAATTCTAATATTATTGGACTTATTACACAAGTACCAACAGTTACTGTCGCTCCAACTCTTATTCGAATATTTTTAGCACAATGTTTCATACAATCAATCATCTCTTCATTTATAGATAAAAGATGCTTGCCGTATCCTAGAAGCTTTTTTCCTGCTTCAGTTAGGTATAGTTTTTTTGAAATCCTATCAAACAATTTAACTCCATACTCTTTTTCTATTTCCGAAATAGCTTGACTAACCGATGACTGTGTAATATACATATTTCTTGCGACTTCACTCATTTTACCACATTCAGCAACCCTCACAAATATCTCAAGGCTACGAATAGTCATATTATCACGACCTTACCAAATATTAGTAAATACTTATGATTTTATTAACATTTTAGTATTTTACAAATACATTGTCAAGAACTATAATTTTAGCATAGAGTTATAAAAAGGATTGGAGTGTGATATTGTGAAAGTATTAATTATAGGTGGAGTTGCTGCTGGAACAAAAACTGCTGCAAAAATAAAACGTGAAATGGGTGACAATTGCTCTGTTACAATCCTCAATAAAGGCGAACATATTTCTTACGCAGGTTGTGGTTTACCATATTATGTTGGTAAGGTTATTGAAGATAAATCATCTCTAATAGTAAATACACCTGAAAGTTTTTCTAAATTAACAGGAGCAGAAGTTCGCTGTGGAGTTGAAGTTACATCTATTGATAGAAAATCAAAACAAGTAATTTTAAAAAATATTTCAACAGGAGAAGAAGAAACTATCAGTTATGATAAACTTGTAGTTGCCACAGGAGCAGATCCAATAAAGCCACCAATACCTGGAATCGACTTATCTGGAGTATTCTTCATGCGTACTCCAAATGATGCAATAGCATTAAGAGATACTGTAGAAGATGGAGTCAAGAGAGCTGTTGTTATTGGTGGAGGCTTTATTGGTCTTGAAATTGCTGAAAATCTTTCTGCTATGGGTATACGTGTAAGTGTTATTGATATGGCTGAACATGTTATGCCTGGATTTGATACTGATTTTGCTGAATATGTTGAAAATCACCTAGCTGATAAAGGTATTATGGTTTTCACAGGCGACCAAGTTATAGGTATTGAAGGTGAAAATAAAGTAGAAAAACTTCGTACCAAAAATAGAGTTATTAAAACAGATTTAGTGGTTATGTCAGTTGGAATTCATCCTAATACAGCCTTTTTAAAGAATACGGATTTAGAATTTGCTCCAAATAAAACACTTATAGCAGATGAATTTATGCTTACAACTGATGAAAATATATATGTAGTTGGGGATTGTGCTTTTGTAAAAAATGCTTTGACAGATAAACCTACATGGTCACCTATGGGTTCATCTGCAAATCATGAAGGTAGAATTTGTGCTCAAAATATAGCTGGAAAATCTAAAACTTATAAAGGTGTTCTTGGAACAACTGTAGTCAAATTACCAGAGCTTAATGTAGGAAAAACAGGCTTAAGTAAAGAATCAGCTAAAAAAGAAGGCTATGATGTTTGTTCTGTAACTATAGCTACTGATGATAAGGCTCATTATTATCCAGGGGCATCTAATTTTATAATAAGAATGGTCGCTGAAAAAGATACTAGAAAGTTATTAGGTGTTCAAGTTATGGGCCCTGGTGCAACTGATAAGATAGTAGATATAGCTGCTACTGCAATAACTCTAGGAGCTGACCTTTATTCATTAGAAAGTATGGATCTTGCATATGCACCACCTTTCTCAACAGCTATTCATCCTTTTGTAGTAGCAGTAAATGTGTTACAAAATAAGCTCAATGGAGAACTTGATAGTGTTTTACTTGATGAAATTGAAGATTTTGATAGCTGGACTAAACTTGATGTTTCAAAGGCTCCTTCTGTTCCTAACCTACGTTATTTACCTGTTGGTGAAATTAATGGAGAAATTGAAGGTCTTTCTAAAGATGAAAAGATTCTTCTTATATGTGCAAAAGGGAAAAATAGCTACATGGCTCAAAATCGTTTAAGACGATTTGGTTATACAAATACAAAAGTCCTTGAAGGTGGAATACTATTTTATCCAAATCTTAAAGTAATGGAGGATTAATTATGAATAATATTACAGCAGAGCAAAAAAAGGAATTAAAAGGCAGAGGTTTTTTACCAAGTAGAGATGGAGAACATTTTGCTGCACGTATAATAACTGTAAATGGAGTAATCAATACCTCACAAACAAAAAAGATTGCTGAGGCTGCTGAAAAATTTGGAAATGGTCAAGTAGCATTTACTACTAGATTAACAGTAGAATTACCTGGTGTAAAGTTTGAAGATATTGAAGCCTTAAGTGAATTTATTGCTAGTGAAAATTTAATCACAGGTGGAACAGGTTCAAGAGTTCGTCCTGTTGTAGCATGTAAGGGAACTGTTTGTGTCCATGGATTGATTGATACACAAGCACTAGCTGCTGAAATTCATCAAGAATTTTATAAAGGGTGGTATGATGTAAAGTTACCTCATAAATTTAAAATTGGTGTTGGTGGATGCCCTAATAATTGTATTAAACCTGACTTAAATGACCTTGGAATTGTTGGTCAACGTGTACCTGATTATGATCCTGAAATATGTGTTGGATGCAAAAAATGTTCTGTTATGGAAGTCTGTCCTGTCAAAGCAGCTAAATTAACAGATAAAGGAAAGCTTGAAATAGATAATAATTTATGTAATAACTGTGGTAAATGTATAGAAAGTTGTAATTTTGATAGTATTGAAGAAAAAGAATCTGGCTACAAAATATACATAGGAGGAAAATGGGGCAAATCTGTTCGAGCTGGAACACAAATTGATAAACTATTTTCAAAAGAAGAACTTATGACTTTAATTGAAAAAGCTCTTCTTTTATTTAGAGAACAAGGTAAGACAGGTGAACGTTTCGGAATTACTATTGACCGAATTGGTGCTGATAAATTTATAGAAATGCTTTTATCAGATTCTGTATTGGAAAGAAAACAAGCTATACTTGATGCTCCTTTACACCTTAAAGGTGGAGCTCAGTGTTAATAATAAGTATTTTTAATTTGATTTTTAAAAGTATGTTTAGTGTATATAAACAATCTATATAAAAATAATAAAGTAATTATATGCCAGATAGATATAGACACAAAGGATTTATAAAGATACCTTTTTAATACATCTTTATAAATCCTTTCTTTATCAAAACTGTATACTTATTTTATTCTAATTATATAAAAATATATAATAAATAAAAAGAGTTAATAATAAGAAATAACTATTTTATCTTCATATTTTTATTGACTTTATATAATTTATTAATGAATATATCTATAACAAATTCGTAAATTATTGATTTAATTTATATTTATATATATTAGAACTTTTTTTAATATTTTTTTAGATAATTTTATATATAAACTATCACACAATAAAAAGACCTAGATATTAATCCAAGTCTTTTAGTATTAAATTAATTTTGAATTGTATTAATTGAAAAGTTTACTATGCCACTATTTCCATTTTCATTTACAACCAAATACCAAGTTCCTGTATTAGGAACTTTCATTCTGCATGGAGTTTTCTTGGCAAATCCACCGTAATAATCATAGTTTCTTTGATTTTTAAATTTAACATAATTTATATGATCTAATAATATCACATTAGCTTGTTTCTCCAAATTTACTTCTACAATATCCCCTTTTTTCAGATGCATCTTACTATAGCTATATTCCATTTAATTAACCCTCCACAATTGAATAACTTTTCTTATTTATTACATATTAGTCCTCTATATCTGAAAATTTATTTAAAATATTATAAATACTATATAATTACATGGTTAACCAGCTCTAACCTTATCGACTACAACCCAAAGTTTATTTAAAATATTATTAGCAACAATTTTTCCATCCCATATTGCTTTTTCATCCTTATTTTCTAACAAAGCATAATACCCAGAGTCAGAACTTTCATCTTTATAGATTGTAACATAAAATTCTTCATCACTATATCCAGGTCTATCTTTAAAGTTTTCAGATATTTTACATTTTATTATATATCCTTCTAATTCTTCCTCTATAAACAAATTAATTCCTCCAATCTCTATATTTTTACTAATTATACC
>NZ_JAGWCS010000069.1:0-21493 GCF_020657705.1 Clostridioides sp. ZZV15-6598
AAGAGTTACTCTATATTTTTTAGGGTAACTCTTTATTACTTGAAAAATTATATGTATACTAATATAAAAGGGGGGAAGTTATATGAGTTTAGTATATGATGTTTATGAGTCTAAAATAGGAAATTTGTACATATTGAGTGAAGATGGTTTTGTAGTTGGCTTAGATATAGGAGATGAAAAATTTAATAATTTAAAAGAAGAATATATTAAAAAAGGAATAGATATAAAAAGAAGTAAAGAAGATTTAAAAGAAGCAATAAATCAGATAGATGATTATTTTAATGGAAAAAGAAAAACATTTGATTTGAAAATACGTGTTGATGGCACTGAATTCCAAAAATCTGTCTATGAAGAAATGTTAAAAATACCTTATGGAAAAACACTCTCATACTCAGAAATAGCACAAAATATAAATAATCCAAAGTCTGTTAGAGCAATTGGACAAGCAAGTAAAAGCAACAGAATTCCAATAATAATACCTTGTCACAGAGTTGTTGGTAAAAATAATATTGGTGGATATATGGGGAATCATTCTGACTTAAAAAAAATACTATTAGATTTAGAAGAAAATAGTTAAATTGGTTAAAAGTGATTTTTTTGTTAATATTTGATATAATTATGTTAGAAGAGATTTTTAATTTATAATGATAAGGGGGAGTTTTAATGTGCAATAAAGTTATAGCATCAAAATATCATGAAAAGGGGTTCAATTGTGCAGAGTCAGTTATAAAAGCATATAATGAAGAGTTTAATACAGATATACCAGTTTGTTTAGGGAGTGGATTAGGTTCAGGTTGTGGAGTAGCTAGTTTATGTGGTGCAGTAAATGCCTCAAATATAATAATTGGATATGTAAGAGGTAGAAACCATGAAGGTGAAAGCACTAAAGCTAAAGCATATGCTAAAGATTTGACAACAACAGTAAGAAATGAGTACGGTTCAGAGTTATGTATAGACTTAAAGAAAGATTTAGTTGCATGTAGAGAGATAATGGATTTTGCATACGATAGTTTAAAAGAAACTTTAAAAAAGGAACTATAATAAATATAAGTTATAGAATATAAGCTATTTGATATAATATATTTAATAAGTCTATTATATTCTAACTTATTAGTTACAAATAAAACGTAATGAACTTTAAAATAATATTAGATTTTTACATTATAAAGACGCTCATAAAGGAGCGTCTTTTTGCTAGTATAATTTAGAAAAAAATTATGTTATTTATTAACAGAATTTAAATGACAGTTGAGCATTAGCATTCATTGATGTAAATCAGATTAATTAACAGATAATATTTATAGAGGTATCTCAATTATTTCTATTTATTTTTTGTTATGTTATACTCAGCTTAAATAAATATTTGTTACAAAGGAGATGAAAATATTGGAAAATATTGATTTACTTATTAATGACTTATGTTCAAAAAATCATAATGAGGCATATAAAACTTTTTTATTTCTAGAAAATGAAAGCAAAAAATCAAATATTACATACTGTTTCTTTGATCATTTTCTAGATATGATTAATAATGAAAGTTCATATATTCGTATAAGAGGATTGTTGTTAATAGTTGCAAATGCTAAGTGGGATACTGATAATAAAATTGAAATTAATATAGATAGTATACTAAGTCACATCGTGGATAAAAAGCCTTCTGTATCGAGAAATTTTATTCAGTCATTACCTAATATCACAAAGTATAAGAAACAACTTATTAATCGTATAAGAGCGGAATTAAGTAATGCAGATATAAGTATTTATAATGATAATATGAAACCATTAGTAGAAAAGGATATAAGTAATACATTATCTAATCTTGAGTAAAGATATATTGTCTAAATTTTACCAGTTGCCATCATCATTAGTGATTAAATTTTTTATTAGTGATTAAGTTTTTTTGACAATAGCAAGAAATGTGAAAACAGCTAAGACAGAATTATATACAATCATACTAGAAGGAGGTATTATGAAAACTAACTTAGAAACAATACAGGATGTAGTTGATTATATTGACTTAAATTTAGAAGAAAAATTAGATTTGGATAGTATTGCAAAAGAAATAGGGTATTCAAAATATCATCTAAGTAGAATGTTTGTAAATGTTGTTGGATTTACTGTTCACAATTACATACAAAGAAGACGATTGACTGAAGCAGCAAGATTACTAACTTTTACAGATAAACCAATTATGGAAATCTCATTATTTGCTGGATATGAAACACAACAATCTTTTACAATCGGATTTAAGGCTATGTTTAAATGTAGCCCACAATCATTTAGAAAAAAAGGCGATTTTCATCCTGTACAATTAAAGTTTACTGTTGATGGAAAAGAAACTTTGAGAGGTGATAGAATGATGGAAGTTAAAATGGTTGAAAATGATAAAATTCTTTTAGTAGGCTATAAAGGAAATACATGCCTAGGGTTTTCTGTTATAGGTGAATGTGCAGAAAAAATTTATTCGAAAAAACACTTAATATCAAACAGAAGAAATACAGATTTTATTATTGGACTAAATGATTATTCACAATATAATGAAAATGAAGAAAATCAACCAGCATTTGATTACTATGCGGCAGTAGAGGTAAATTTTTTTGATAAAATACCTGAAAAAATGGTTATAAAAGAGTTATCTCCTAGCAAATATATAGTTTTTAGCTTTAAAGCAAAGAGAGAAGATAGCTTACAACCTGTTGTAGATTATGCTTATAAAGAATGGTTACCTCAGTCGACATGTCAGTTAAATGAAAATGCTAAATATGATTTTGCAAGATATGGAGAATTAGTTGATAAGGATGGTAAAAGTTTGATTGAATATTGGGTTCCAATTTTATGAGTGTCATAATATGTTTGAATATATAAACTAAATAAAAGTAGTAAAAATTGTTATAATGAGTAAAAGCTTTATATGTTAAAAGAGAATATACATAATCTAATGGTAGTTTTGAAATAACAAATTAAAGCTACCATTTTTATTTTGAAAAATCATTTAATGAAATAGATTTAGTTTGTTAAATACATTATTTATAAGATTATAGATAATATATTGTTAAAGAAAATATTTGATAAATTAAATGTTTTCTTTGACAATGTATATATATGAATGATAATATCTAAATGAATAAAAGCTATGGTAGTAAAATGATTTCTTACAATCCATTTTAGGTATTATTAATAAATAAAAAATTTAAAAATACATAATGTGTCTAACAAACGATGATACTAGAATGATACTGTTTTTATAAGAAATTATAAAATACATAATTAATAAAAATAATATATTGAATTATATAATAGATTGGGTTTTACTAAATAAAAAAGAACTGAAATCCCCATGTTATTATACAAAAGCAAAGGTGGGAATAAAAATGAAAGAAATTGATGATGCTATAATATCAGCATATTTAAGCTATGGTATCAATGAAGATATTAGTATCTATGAAGGTAGATTTTGCATATATTTAGATAAGAAATATAGATGTAATGGAAAAATTTATTATAAAATGACACCTCCAATATCCATAAGTTTTAAAGCAGATATAGGTTGTATTGAAGATATAGAAAATGAAGATGACAACCTAGTTTTGGACTATGATAATGCTATTCTTGAAGTCTATGGTTATAAGATTATTTCTATAACAATAAATACTCTAAGTGATTTTGGAATAGAAGGATATATCAATGATGATTGTATAAAATCTAAAAATTCTTATGTTGAACATGTAGATTTTAATATAATAAATTTAGATAAAATACCTGGAAAACTTATAAAATACAATGATAAAGTATATGCAGGTAGAATTGAATTTGATATAAATGATTATGTTGTTACTATAGATAAACGGTATGATTATAGAAAAGAATTAAAGTCAGATTTGAAGTCTAAATCTGGAGCAATAATAACTCATATAGGTAGGATTAGAAGAAAAGATGGTAGAATTTTTAGAACTAATAATACCATAAATCTTTTAGATAGAATATCAACAGCCTTGAGTTTTATGTGTGGCAGATATGTTGGATTTTGTTTGGCAAAAGGATATAGAAATGGTAATGAAGTTTATAGAATTTGGAATGAAAATCAAATAACACCTTTTAGATATGTACCAACATGGTCAGATACACTGTCAAATTATCATAATATGGAAAAATATATAAGTCTCATGTGTAAAAAATTAGAAGATTTTTATTATGGTTCTGCGATAAAGAGTGTTGTTGATTGGTATATAGAGTCTCTTGGAAGTGTGACTATGGAAAATAATATAATATCTGTACAGATTGCACTTGAAACTTTGTCATATGTAATGCTGGTAGAGCAAAATAAGGTGCTTACAGATGAAACTTTTGACCATAATTTGGCATCTAAAAATATCAGACTTCTACTTGATATATGTAAGATACCATATGGTAAATATGAGTTAGATATATTTGATAATATGATAAAAAAGAAGTTTGATGATGGAATAGATTTAGTTATTTATTTAAGAAATAGTATAGTTCATCCAAGCAGAAAAGCTCATAGAGCTACATTAGAAGTTGAAGATATTTGGAATATAATTTCAATCGGAACAAGATATATTGAACTTGTTTTGCTTTTTATTTTGGGATATAAAGGAGAGTATTCTAATAGATTGGTAGAACGATGTTATGGTGAGGTGGAAGTTGTACCTTGGAATTAGATTTTTATATTTATTTTAAAATATATATTGACAGATATTGCCTTATGATATAAAATCAATATCATAATAAGAATTCAAAACAACATTAAATGCTACGAAAAGAAATAGTAAAAGTAAGTAATCTTAAACAGAGAGTTTCCGATTGGTGAGAGGAGCAATAGATTTTACTTTGAACACATCTTTGAGCAGGACTCTGAAAGAGTAAAAACACTTTACTAGGAGCTTCCCGGTATCCTTGCACCCGTTATAGTGCTAGAGTATAATTTTTATTGTACTTAAAGAGGTTAGTGTCGTGAGGCATTAATGAACAGAGGTGGAACCACGAGATTTAACTCCCGTCCTCTAGCAATAGCTAGAGACGGGAGTTTTTTAATATAATTTTTTAAGCGCGCAGAGAATTATATTACAATAGATACATTTTTTCTGAAATAATCAAAATATTTAAAAATTTAAAAGGCGAGGGAGAATATTATGAAAAGTATATTAAAAAAATTAGGATTATTTACAATTATGTTAGGTTTAGTAAGTGGAATGGCAGGTTGTTCAAAATCAGATAATGGAAAAGATAAAGATACTTCAAATACATCAAAAAAAGAGGTAATTGTGGGATTTGATAATACATTTGTACCAATGGGATTTTTAGATGAAAAAGGAGAAACAGTGGGATTTGATGTTGATTTAGCAAAAGAGACATTTAAGAGACTTGGAATGGAAGTTAAATTCCAACCAATAGATTGGTCAATGAAAGAAACAGAATTAAACGATTCAAAAACTGTAGATGTATTATGGAATGGATATTCTATAACAGATGAGAGAAAGAAAATAGTATCATATACAGAACCTTATTTACAAAATAAACAAATAATAGTTACTTTAAGTGATTCAAAAGTAAATACAAAAGCTGATTTAAAGGATAAAGAAGTGGGTACTCAACAAGGTTCAACAGCTCTTGATGCAGTAGAAAAAGATAAAGATTTTATGAATAGCTTAAAGGGTGGAGCACCAGTTCTTTATGATACTTACGATAAAGCACTTAGAGACTTAGAAATAGGTAGAACTAGCGCAGTTGTTGGTGATGAAGTTTTAATTAGATACTATATGGGACAAAAAGGTGAAGATAAATATAAAGTATTAAAAGAAGACTTTGGATTAGAAGATTATGTTGTAGCAACATCTAAGGAAAATCCAGAACTTTGTAAGAAAATAAATGAAACATTACAAGAAATGAAAAAAGATGGAGCTTTTGACAAAATTTATGATAAGTGGTTTAAATAAAAGATAAGTTAGCTGTTAAGAAGGGGGCACTAAAGGCATGTTACAAGGTTTAGAAATAGTTATAGCAATGTTTTGTATAACATTGGTAGTATCAATTCCATTGGGGATTGGAGTTGCATTTTTAAGATTATCAAAAAATAAATTAATAAGTGGTATTACACAATGTTATATATTAATAATGAGAGGAACACCTTTACTTTTACAAATGATAGTCATATTCTATGGTTTACCTCTTATAGGAATTGTGTTTGATAGGTTTACAGCTGGAATAGTAGCTTTCTTCTTAAATTATGCAGCATACTTTGCAGAAATATTTAGAGGTGGAATACAATCAATAGATAGAGGTCAATATGAAGCTTCAAAAGTACTAGGGTTTGACAAATTTACGATGTATAAGAGAATAATATTTCCACAAGTTTTTAAAAGAATACTAGCACCTATTTCAAATGAAGTAATTACATTGGTAAAAGATACATCTTTAGTATATATATTAGGATTAAATGATATTTTAAGAATATCTCAGATAGCAATGAATAGAGAAGCAAGTTTGTTACCACTATTTGAGGCAGGAGCAATATATCTTATATTTGTAGCTATACTTACTAAGGGATTTGAATTACTTGAAAAAAAATATTCTTATTACAGATAAAGCTACAATAATTATAGGAGGAGGTTTTTTATATGTTGAAAATCAGGAATTTAAATAAATCATTTAAAAAAAATAAAGTACTTAAAGATATTTCTTTTGAACTAGAAGAAGGTCAGATTGGAGTTTTGCTTGGCAAATCTGGTGCAGGGAAGACCACAATATTAAGATGTATAAATGGTCTTGAAGAATTCGATAGTGGAGAAATTATGATAGATAATGAAATAATAAAAAATAAGAAAGACATGGCAAAAATACGTGGTAAAATAGGTATGGTTTTTCAAAACTTTAATCTATTTCCTCATATGACTGTTCTTGAAAATATAATTGAATCTCCAGTTAATGTTTTTAAAGTTCCTAGAGAGGAAGCTGAAAATAGAGCTAAAGAACTTTTGAGATTAGTTGATTTAGAAGATAAATTAAATTCATATCCATTTGAATTGTCAGGAGGACAGCAACAAAGAGTTGCTATAGCTAGGTCTTGTGCACTTATGCCAAAAGTTCTTTGTTTTGATGAGCCTACTTCTGCACTTGATATTGATACTATTCAAAAAGTAGTAAATATAATGAATAGACTTAAAGATAAAGGCATGACTATACTGATAATTACACATGATGTTGTATTTTCAAATAGTGTTGCAGATAAGATTATAAGTATAAAAGATGGTATAGTTGAGGATATTCAAATAAAAGAAAAAATTGTTTAAATTTTTATAAATGAAATTTATATTAAAATTTTATAAAAAAATAAGGATTGTTTGTCTGATTTTTACAATGAAAAATATAAATTTTAATATATAATTATATAAGATTTATATTTAAGTATTGATTTAAATTTTGTATCAAGGAGGAGATATTGGTCATGCTAACTCCATATTTAACATTTAATGGTACTTGTGAAAAAGCATTTAACTTTTATGCTGAGGCTTTCGGAGGTGGAAAAACTCTGTTTGCACGATTAGACAGCAATCCAAGCAACCCTGTTATGCACGCAAGTGTTACTTTCACAAAGTATGAAGGTTGCATAATGGGGGCCGATATAGACGAGCCTGCTGTAATTTCTGGCATGGCGATTTGTGTTGTTCTACCATCTCGAGAAGTGATAGAAGAAATATCTGTAAAACTTGCCAAGGGTGGTACGCTTGTGCAAGGATTTTTACCACATCCACCACCAGATCAAAATGATGGTGGTGCTGAAGTGCTTGATAGGTATGGGTATACTTGGTATCTGAGTACATAGTTAAAACAAGAAACCTACAATTAATAAGCATAATATAGAGCAGATAAATTTCAATTTAACAATGTAGTAAAAAAGTCGTGACCTCAAACTGTCACGGCTTTTACTTGTATAAAAATTTAAAAAATGTATAATATAAGATTAAAATTATAGAAATACCATACTTCATGCCCAAATAGCTAAAGAAAAAGTGCGACAAAGAAGAATTCATCAGCAACAGTAACAATTATAGATTTAATGAAAGCAAATACGGAGATTTTGATACAACTAAGACTGTCTACTTTGATGCTGGGAAATCTGAACTGTCCTATCATATTTATGATAAAAATTGATTATAATATACATATTATGGGTATAAAATTATAAATATAAAGATAAAAAATTAGAAAGGAAGTTTTACTATAATGATTAAATTATATGGATATACAAAGTGTTCTACAGTTAAAAAAGCAAAAAATTGGCTTAAAGAAAATAATTTAAAATTTGAGGATATAGATATGGTTCAAAATCCACCAAGTAAAGATGAATTAGAATCAATTTATAATATTAGTGGGTATGATATAAAAAAATTTTTTAATACAAGTGGAATGAAATATAGAGAATTAGGTCTTAAAGATGTAGTGAAGACTGAGACAGATGATAAACTTCTAGAAATATTAGTAAGTGATGGTATGCTTATTAAAAGGCCACTACTATTTGATGGTAAAAATGTACTGCTAGGGTTTAAAGAAGATGTATGGAAAGATATTTTATTAAAAGAAGAATAGAAATCAATAGGTGTATTAGTTAAAATTTTTAATTGATACACCTATAAATTTATGTATTAAATTTAAACTTGAATAGAATTATTAACTATTAGATAGTAGAATCTTGTACCTTCTGAGCTTAATACATTAAATAAATACATATCTTTTTATATAAAAGTACTATTAAATCTAAATCTTGATTTTAATCTGTTAATTCTTGCAAACTTGCATGTGATTTTTTAGAATTTATACTATACATAAAGCCTAAAAAGTATAATATTATTTATTATTTTGAGGATATTTGTTACTATTAAAAAAATATTCGCATTAAATTTGTCTTAAATAAATTTAATGTGAATAAATATGCCCTTTCTTATACAAATTATATCATTTATTTCATTTAAAATAACATAATATTACAACGAATTATTACAAAATTACTTATTATTAACCATGAACATTTGTTTTGTGATATTATATTTATATGAGGATATTGTCATAAAAAACATTATATTTATATAAAAAATTAAATGAAAAATTTATTTGATATAAATGTTTTTTATAAACTATGCCTCTACTTATAGTTTTACAAATAATAATAGTATTTAAAAATTTGACAACAAAAAAAGAAAACTTTCAAAAGAATTAAATCTAAAAAGAATAGGAGATAAATATGGGTATTGAAGATTTATATGGTTTTGAATGTGTTCCTGTGAACAATGAGATTGATATTGACAATTTATTAGAGACGATGATAGAAGATGGTAAAGAAAAAGGGTATACACCAATTATAATTATCGATGAAAAGGTAGGATTGCTAAAAGAAAACATTGATATTATTAATAAAGAGTATGGATCTCTTGAGAACTACAAAGAGTATTGTCTGAAAAAATATAATGAAATTGATGTAAATGAATTTTTCAAGTATAGGAAGAATGAAATTTCAGAGATGATGAAAGAACTCATAGATTCAGAAGATACTTTTTGTGACTATAAAAGTTTTAACCCAATTACAAATATAGATATATTTCAAGAAAATAACAAAGTTTACATAGCTAAAGTACCAACAACTAAACCTTATGAAGTATTTGCATATATACCAATTGGTGGATTTAACGATTGTCCTAGTGATGAAGAGCATATAGCAGTTGCAAAATATTGGTACGAAAACTATGGAGTGTACCCAATAGCAATTGGATGTGATACAGTTCAATATTTTTCAAAAAATACAACTAGTGATAATGAAAAGTTTAATAACTTATGCATAGAATTAATCTTGTACTGTGAAGATATTATTGTACAAGGATATGAGACATTAAGAGCTCTAAAAGAGGTAATACAAGGTTCAACCATATGGCTTTTTTGGTGGGATTGATATAGAACTGTGTAAACTATAAGTATTAAGTTTAAGTTTTTAGAATATTTCTAATGATAGTATCTTTTTGTAATTTACAATTATATTACTAAGAAGAGTAATTATATGAGAATAAAATCGTGAACTTAGCCATGAAGATAGGCTATTGACACTTCATGGCTTTTAAGCATATTTCTGTATTACACTGTTTTGTTTTTATATAGTGTAGTACAGTAATATGTTTAAATTGTAAAGATATAAATAAAAGTACTTTAATATTATAATTAATATACTTAAAAGTGATTCTAATTTTTTAAATATATACTTTATATGTTATAATCATTAAGTATGTAAAAAATAAGAATAGTTTTAGAGTTCATATTTTCTGGATATGGAGGTAGATTTAGTGAAGGAAAGAGAGAAGTTAGAAAAATTAAGAGAAAAATTAATTGGATTAGAAAGTGTGGCAGTTGCTTATTCAGGTGGAGTTGATAGTAATTTCTTACTTAAAGTAGCAAGAGATACATTAGGAGATAATGTTATAGCTGTAACTATTCATGCAATGATGCACTCAAATAGAGAAATAGAAGAAGCAAAGCAATATACTAAAAATTTTGGAGTTAAACATATTATATTAAAAATAGAAGATTTTGATTTAAAGGAATTCAAAGAAAATGGTGTTGAAAGATGTTATCATTGTAAAAAATATATATTTACTAAAATAAAAGAGGTCGCAAAGGAACATAATATAAAGTACATAGTAGATGGAACCAATGTAGATGATTTAGGAGACTATAGGCCAGGTCTTAAAGCATTAAATGAATTAGAAGTAATTAGTCCATTAAAAGAAAGTGGATTAAAGAAAGATGAAATTAGGTTACTTTCAAAAGATATGAAATTAGAAACCTTTAATAAACCATCATTTGCATGTCTTGCAAGCAGAATTCCTTATGGTGTTGAAATTACAGATGAAAAGCTTAGGATAATAGAAAAGAGTGAAGAATATTTATCCGATTTGGGTTTTTCTCAATTTAGAGTGAGAATGCATGAAAATATAGCTAGAATAGAAGTTAATCAGGAAGAATTAGGTAAATTTTTTGAAAATAACAATTTTAGTAAAGTTGCTACTAAATTAAAAAAATTTGGCTTTAAATATGTTACACTAGATATGTCAGGATATCAAATGGGAAGTATGAATTTAAATATGTAAACAGGTTAAAAAATAAATAATCGTTGTAATTAATATAAGAAACAGGAGGTTTTATGAAAAACTATACATTAATATCGCCATGTTTTTTTGGAATGGAAAAAATGTTGGCTAGAGAAATCACTAATTTAGGATATGAAATAATAAAAACAGAAGATGGAAGAATAACATATAAGACAGATGAATTTGGGATAGCAAAATCAAACATGTGGTTGAGATGTGCAGAAAGAGTACATCTTAAGATTGCTGAGTTTGAAGCAAAAAGCTTTGATGAATTATTTGAAAATACAAAAAGGATAAATTGGTCCAAATATATACCTTATGGAGCTCAATTTCCTATTTCAAAAGCTTCTTCTATAAAATCAAAATTATACAGTACACCAGATGTACAAGCTATAGTAAAAAAAGCTATTGTAGAAAGCTTAAAGAAAAGTTATTTAGAGGATGGTTTGCTTAAAGAAGATAAAGAAAAATACCCTATATTTGTATTTATACACAAAGATAAAGTAACTCTTTCAATAGACACAACAGGAGATGCTTTACATAAAAGAGGATATAGAGAAAAAGCAAACAAAGCTCCAATAAGAGAAACTTTAGCTTCTGGACTTATATACTTAACTCCTTGGAAAGCAGGTAGGACTTTAGTAGACCCTATGTGTGGTTCTGGTACTATATTAATTGAAGCAGCCATGATAGGTATAAATATGGCACCTGGATTAAATAGAGAATTTATATCAGAAAAGTGGAGAACGCTTGATAAAAAGATTTGGTGGGATGTAAGAAAAGATGCTTTTAATAAAATAGACAATGAATCTAAATTTAAAATTTATGGATATGATATAGATGAAGAATGTATAGATATAGCTCGAGAAAATGCAGAAATAGCAGGTGTAGATGAATATATAGAATTTAATGTAGGAGATGCAACTAAGTTTAAAAGTGAAGAAGAATTTGGATTTATAGTTACCAATCCACCTTATGGAGAAAGACTAGAAGATAAGGATAGCGTTAAACAATTATATAAAGAACTTGGCTATGCATTTAGAAAGTTAAAAAATTGGTCATATTATCTGATAACTTCTTATGAAGAATTTGAATATGAATTTGGGCAAAAAGCAGCTAAAAAGAGAAAATTATATAATGGTATGCTAAAAACTAACTTTTTCCAATATCCAGGGCCTAAACCTCCTAGAAATAATAATTAGATTTTATATTTATCATAAGTTTTATCAAAATAATAAAGTTTTGTTAAAATAAGTAAAACCTTATGAGGATTTGAAACGTCTAACTATTGTGAGGAGATTTTTGCAAGAAAAATTTAAGATTGTAGGATTAGGAGGAGTTAAATGAAGTTATTAAAGCTTATTATTGTATCAGGTTTAATGATGTTATTTGTTACTGGATGTAATGTTAAAACTGAATCTCCAGAACAATTGGCAAAGATACCTGACTATGATGATACAAAAAAAGTATTGTACGATGGTATAGATCAGCTACTAAAACCAGACTCATCTATGATATTGCCTTCTAATACAAAAGAAGTAGGAAAAATAAATAAGGTAGATTTAAATAGTGATGGAGTTGATGAGTTAGTAGTATTTGAGCAAAAAGAAGATTTAAGTAATAATGTTAATAAAGTAGGTTTTGTAACTTTAAGTTACAATGGTGAAAAATATGTACTAGGAGACCATTATCTAGAAAATGGAGAATCAATAGAATATGCTAATTTCTATGATTTGGATTCAGATGGATATAAGGAAGTTATTTTACTTGTTAAATCCAAAGATAAAACTAATATGCATATATACAAAGTGAGGGATAATGAAATCACAAAAGTATACGATTTAGATGCTTCTTGGATTCAAAATAAAGAAGATTTTAACGATATGAAAGTAAAGATTGGTTATATAGATGGAGATGACAAGATAGATATACTAATGCTTCATTTGAATAATAAAACTAATGAGATGTTTGCAACTGTTGCAAATTTTGATGGAACTATGAAGGTTAAGGATTATGTCAAATTTGAAAATGTAAAAAATCTAAATGAGTTATATATAACTCTAGGTAATGTTGCTTCATCTGTTGGAAACTCGGCTGCATCCATAAAAGGTGTTGTACTTGATATTCCCATGTTAAAGGAAAATAATTATATCACACAGATATTATATATGAAAAATGATAAAATTCAAAAAGTGTTTAGTGATTATGATAAAACTATTACTAAACCTTATTACATACCTGTTGATGATGTTGATAAAGATAAAATTATAGAGATACCTATAGTTGCTGGAGGAAATAGAAATACCTATACCTCTAAAGCATCTGCTAATATAAGTTGGTACAGATGGAATGGGAAAGAAGACTCTAATTCAAAATTAATATTTATAAGCCAGATATACTATAATTATAAATACAATTTTAGGTTATTTATGCAAAACAATTTAGTAGATAAAATAATTGTTGAACAAGAGTTTGTTGGGGAAAAAGCTGTGTTTAAATTTTACTATTTTGATTATTCAGACCGTAAGAATTTATTTAATATAATAGTAGAGAGTAAAAATAAACTTGAAGATAGAAAAAGTGCAAATACACAAAATTCTATTGTACTTCAAGAAAGTGATGAGTATACTTTTTTACTAGTTATAAATGATGCAAGTGAAATGGATAAATTAGATATTACTATAGACGCATTAAAAGAGTATTTCTCATTAATATATGGTTAATATTATACTCAATTGGAGGTTTTATTTTATGAAGGAAAAAATACTTATACTAGAAGATGAAATTGGAATTAGAAGTTTTGTCAGTATAAACTTAAAAAGAGAAGGCTATGAAATAGTTGAAGCAGGTACTGGTAGAGAAGCTATAGAAAAAATGACAACAGAAAATGACATTACAATAGCTCTTTTAGATGTAATGCTTCCAGATATAAGTGGAATAGAGGTTTGTAAATTTATAAGAGAAAATTTTGATCAAGTTGGTATAATAATGCTTACCGCAAAAGCTCAAGAAGATGACAAAATAGAAGGATTTATTTCAGGAGCAGATGATTACATCATAAAACCATTTAGTATAAAGGAACTTTTAGTTAGGGTTTCTGCTCTTATTAGAAGAGTTGCAAAAGATGATTCAAATGTTAAGTCAAGTGAGATAGTCTCGCCACCATTTATACTTGATATAGATAAAAGAAAATTATTTAAGAATGGTAAAGAGATTGAACTTACTCCAACAGAATTTTCAATAGTAAAATACCTGATATCAAATGCTAAACAATCATTAAGTAGAGATCAGATATTAGATGAGGTATGGGGAACTAATTATTTGTATGATTTTAAAATAGTAGATGTAAATATAAGAAGGATAAGAAATAAAATAGAAGATGACCCATCAAAACCAAAATATATACAAACTATTTGGGGTTATGGATACTGTTTTAGAAAGGAAGAATAATAGTGTTACATTTTGAAGGTCTGAGAAAAAAAGTAATAAAAAACTATTTTATAATAATTATTATAATGGTAACTCTGTTTGAAGGGCTATTCATGTTTTATATACAAAACTATTACTATGATTCTGTTAAACAGCTACTTGAATCTGAAATAAAATATGCTGATGAATATAATGCTATTACAATGGAAACTACAAGCTTTGAGAAAAAAGTCAAAAATATTTTTGATAAACAGCCATTAACAAAGAATTCAGAATTTGGGATTTCGATAATAGATAAGAATAAAAATGTTATATTGGACCAATATGGATTTAAAAGTAAAGAAAAAGCAAATTATGAAGATGTAGATAATGCATTAAGAGATGTGAAGACTAAAAATTTAACACCATATACTTATAAAATACCAGATACAGGAGAGCATGTCATGAGCATCTCCTTACCACTCAAAGTAAATAATATTATAGAAGGTGTCGTTAGATACACTGTTTCATTAGATGGAATTGATAACGCCATATTAAAGCAAGCTACATGGCTTATATTGGCAGGAATATTTATACTTATTATAGCTATATTAATAAGTCTCAAATTTGCTGAGACTCTTATAAAACCATTGAGAGAGCTAAAGAAGTTTGCAAACGAATTAGCTGTAGGAAACTACAATATAAAATTAGAAAATATGAAGATTGTAGATGATGAAATTGGTGATTTAGCACAGACATTTGAACATATGGCACATGAAATTGATAAGAGTGAAAAATTGAAAGAAGAATTTATATCTTCTGTATCTCATGAATTGAGAACTCCTCTTACATCTATAAAAGGATGGAGTGAAACATTAGGATATGAAAGTATAACTAGAGAAGAGTTAGATTTGGGTCTAGGTATTATACAAGATGAGACAGAAAGACTTATAAAGCTGGTAGAAGAATTATTGGATTTCTCAAGGCTTTCTTCTGATAGGATAAAGCTTCATGTTGATATAGTTGATGTTGAAGGACTAGTTGTTGGTGTTGTAAATCAGTTGAAAGTTAAAGCAGCTGAAAAAGATATATCACTTTTATTTGAATTTGAAAATGAATTCATAGAAAATATCCAAGGAGATAAAAATAGACTAAGACAAGTTCTTATAAACTTAATACAAAATTCATTTAAATTTACTAGTCAGGGTGGTTACATAAAAGTTGTAGCTTCACAGGATGAAGATGTAACAACTATATCAGTTGAAGATAATGGTTCAGGAATAGAAAAGCAAAATTTAAATAAAGTTTTAGATAAATTCTTCCAGGAAGATTACAATAAGGCTGGCAGTGGATTAGGTCTTGCAATTAGTAGTGAAATTGTAAAACTTCATGGTGGAGTAATGAAAATAGAAAGTGAAAAGAACATTGGAACAAAAATAACTTTTAATATAAAAAATAAATTTGCTAAACAAGCATAAATTCTTAGAAAGAGGATTAAGATGAGAAATATAAAAATGATAGTAGCGTATGATGGTTCAAGATATAAAGGTTATCAAAAATTAGGTGATAATGACATGACTATACAAGAAAAGCTTGAGTCTGTCTTAAGTAAAATGGCCGACGAAACCATTGAGATAATTGGTTCTGGGAGAACTGATATGGGAGCACATGCAAGAGGTCAAGTTATAAACTTTAAAACAAATTGTATGGATTCAGTAGATAAAATTCAAAAATATCTATATGAATATCTGCCAGAGGATATAGTTGTAAAAACTGTTGAGGAAGCTGATGAAAGATTTCACTCAAGATACAATGTAAAATCAAAAACGTATTTATATAAGATTGATAATAATAAATATCATAGTCCTTTTATGAGAAAGTATGCTGCACATATAAGTAAAAAATTAGATTTAGATAGAATGAGAAAAGCAAGTGAGTACTTAATAGGAGAACATGATTTTACTAGCTTTGCTTCTTCTAAGTCTAAGAAAAAATCTAATGTAAGAGAAATTTACTCAATAAATATAAAAGAAAATGATGATATTGTAGAAATATATATAGAGGGAAATGGCTTTTTATATAATATGGTAAGAATAATAGTAGGAGCATTAATAGATGTTGGTCTTAAAAGAAAAGCACCACAAGATATTAAGTATATGCTTGAGTTGAAGGACAGAAGTAAATCATCAGACACTGCACCAGCTAAAGGACTATGCCTTTGGAAAGTAAAATATGAGTAAGCTTAAAAAGAAAACATTTTAAAAAGAAAATAAATTATATAGTTGACATAAATGGAAAAATAAACTATTATATATTCTATAAGAGATATCTAAAAAATTTGATATTTAAATCCGATGAAAAAGAGAGTAACTTTTATGTATTTTATAGAGAGCTGAGGATGGTGGAAGCTTAGCAAATAAGTATTAGTGAAAAGAACTTTTGAGGATACTAATTGAATTTAGTATGTTAGTAGGTAATCTCGCCTTAAGAGAAAGAGTGGATAAGTTTATCTTATCAATTAGAGTGGTAACGCGGATATATTTCGTCTCTTGGTTTTTCCAAGAGGCGTTTTTTAATATATTTATTTACTAATATGTATTTAGTAGTTATACATTTACTGATTGATTAGCTAAGTTTATCAATAAGAGTGGTACCGCGGATATTTCGCCTCTTAGTATTTAAAAATACTGAGGGGTTTTTTTAGTATTAAAATGATTTTATAAGAGTCTACATTTTTAAAGTCATTCAATATTAAGAGTTTCTATTAAAAAATAAAAATATAAAAATCATAATTTAAAATTGGGAGGAATTAACAATGAAGGAAAAAGTAGTATTAGCATATTCAGGAGGACTTGATACATCAATTATAATACCTTGGTTAAAGGAAAATTATGAAGATATAGAAGTTATAGCTGTTTGTGGAAATGTAGGTCAAGAAGATAAAATGGAAGATGTTTATGAAAAAGCTTTACAAAGTGGAGCATCAAAAGCTTATGTAGATGATATAAGTGAAGAGTTTGTGACTGAAACTATATTTAAAGCTGTAAAAGCAGAAGCAAAATATGAAGGAAAATATTTATTAGGAACTTCTTTAGCAAGACCTATAATAGCTAAAAAATTAGTTGAAGTTGCTCATAAAGAAGGCGCAAAATATATATGCCATGGATGTACAGGAAAAGGTAATGACCAAGTTAGATTTGAAGCTACAATTGCAGCTCTTGACCCAACTATAAAAGTTATAGCTCCTTGGAGAATATGGGATATAAAATCAAGAGAAGATGCTATAGATTATGCTGAGAAACACAACATAAAAGTGACAGCAACTAAAGCTAAAATATATTCAGTAGATGCTAACCTTTGGCATGTATCAACAGAAGGTGGAGACATAGAACATCTACAAAATGAGCACAAAAAGGATGTATATAAACAATGTGTAGACCCTGAGGATGCATGTGATGTAGCTGAATATGTAGAAGTTTATTTTGAAAAAGGTGTGCCTAAAAAGATAAATGGTGAAGAATTATCTCCAGTGGAATTAATTCATAAATTAAATGAGTTAGGTTGTAAGCATGGAATTGGAGTTATAGATATAGTTGAGAATAGACTTGTTGGTATGAAATCAAGAGGTATATATGAAACTCCAGGTGGAACAATTCTTTATGAAACACACAATATTTTAGAAAGTGCTACTTTAGATAAAGATACACTACACTTTAAGCAAATGGTATCTTACAAATATGGAGAACTTATTTATAATGGATTATGGTACTGCAAATTAAGAGAATCTATAGATGCATTTATGGAACAAACTCAAGACAATGTTACAGGGACAGTAAAAGTTAAACTTTACAAAGGTAATATAAAACCTGCTGGAATATTTACTGAAAATGCACTTTATGATGAAGGAATATCTTCTTTTGGAGATAGTGAACTTTATGACCATAAAGATGCAGAAGGATTTATTAATTTATTTACTTTACCATTAAAAATTAGAGCTATGAAGGCTGGTAAATAATAGAATATAGTAAATTAAAATTATTAGAGTATATAAGAAATGTTTTTTAGTTTTTTATGTACTCTTTTTTATATAAAATTATTACATTATACTATTTGTAATACTTTAGTTGATTATAATATAAAAAATTTTAAAACTTATTTTTCCTCAGGACTTCCTACTTATTTGTAAGCATTAAAAGTAAGATTTTCTTATAAGTTACACAATACGAATACTTATTTTTGAATTTTGCCATTGACTCTCACATTATAGGAGGGTTTATACTAAGTTTAATTAAAAATATACATGAAAAAACTGCTTATATGTAGAAAGTAATAACCATATCATTTGAAATTATAAAGATACAATTTATGAAAATACTATAATTCTATAATGAAATTATTTATAAACGGAGGTAGATTAAATGAGGAAAATAATTGAAATAAAGCACCATTTACACGATTATGAATGTATGTGGAATGGTATAGAAGATATATATATGAATAAAATGGGTGAATCTCTACCAAATGATTTTTTCTTTTTATTATCAGGTTTTGGTTCGTTTTGTTATCTGAGGACAAACAAAAAAGAATTAAAGAGAATGGTTGCTTTGGGAGATGGAAGAACCAAAAAAATGTATGAATTTTTAGCACCTATTGTTGATTTTGAATATAAACACTATGAGTTTAAAAAGTATGAACAAGCTTTAAAAAAAGCAAAATCAGAAATTGATTCTGGTTATCCAGTTGTTTTAGGAACTTTAGATATGTATTATCTGCCATATTATGAAAAATTATATCATAAAGAGCATATTCCTTTTCATTATGTGCTTATGGTAGGGTATGATGATATGGAAGAAAGAATATATTTATATGATTGTGGAAGAATTGAGTTACTCTCTCTTTCTTATGATGAACTATGCGAATGTATGAATTGTAGTTGTCCTGGATTAAGCAAAGCGAATACAATTTGTACAATTAGAATGAATAG
This sequence comes from Clostridioides sp. ZZV15-6598, assembly GCF_020657705.1. Classification (NCBI taxonomy): domain Bacteria; kingdom Bacillati; phylum Bacillota; class Clostridia; order Peptostreptococcales; family Peptostreptococcaceae; genus Clostridioides; species Clostridioides sp. ZZV15-6598. The sequence continues at coordinate 19,540 of NZ_JAGWCS010000069.1, forward strand.
TTCAAAGAATAAATATCAGATTGCCCAAGAAGCACTTGCTATAAAGCGTGATATGTTTTTAAATCCAACTACAGGCTTTTTAGGATACAAAGGTTTTGAAAAGTTTATTAAAGAATTGCCACAATGGAAACATGAATTGAGAAAAGATGACTATGATAGGATTTTAGTTAATATGGTTATGTTTTTTGGAACAGTACCAACTATTCCAAATGCAATCAAAGGAATTGAAGAACCAGATAGCGTTGAATTTAAAGGTGGTTTTGATAAAATGAGTAAGATGCTTAAATGTATTGGAACTGAATACAACAATGACTATTGGGTACAAGTAGCAGAAATTTTTGAAGAAAGTTCAATCATAATTGAAAAAATATCTAATATAATAATAGATTATTTATCAAATAAGGTTGATGAAACTGAAAAACTTCCTTTGCTATTTTCTGAAATTTTGAAACAAATGAAAGCTGGATACTTAATGTTAGGTATATGAATATAGATTAAGATTTCTTTTTCAATAAAAGTATATTAGCTAGATAATCAAAACTTAAATATGAAATGAGTTCAAAAAATCAAATTATATATTTATAAAGTGTTGACCCTAACACTACGTCATATTGTAATATAAAAACATAGTTTGAAAATATTAATAAATACTGATAGATATATAAGTATTTATTAATATTTGTAGCTGTAAAATAAAATTTTGAGGTGAGGCAATGAGAACAGTAAAACAAGTTTCAGACTTGACAGGAATAAGTGTGCGCACATTACATTACTATGACGAAATAGGTTTACTAAAACCAAGTGAAATTACAGAAGTAGGGTATAGGTTTTATGATGATGAAGCTATTAAAACGCTTCAACAAATTTTATTTTTTAAAGAGCTCGAGATACCTTTAAAAGAAGTTAAAGATATAATGTTAAGCCCATACTTTGATAAAATGAATGCTCTAGAAAGTCAAAGAAAGCTACTTATTATAAAACGTAAAAGATTGGATAGTCTAATAGAAATTATAGACAAAACCTTAAAAGGGGAAAATATAGTAAACTTCAAAGATTTTGATATGAGTGAATATTTTAAAGTATTAGAGGAATTGAAAATAGAGCATGAAGATAAAGTAATTAAAACTTATGGTAGTGTAGAGAAATATAATGAGCATATTGAGACGTTTAAATCTAAAGAAGATGAAATTGCTAAAATGGCTATAAAAAAATATGGAAGTATTGAGAAATATGCTGAGGCTATAAAGAAGAATTTTAATAGTGATATATTAACTTTAGCAGAGCAATTTGATGAATTTAAAAAAGATTGTTTGGAGGACAATCATCCAAAATTAAAAGAATTATATAAAAAACTTGTAGCAGATTTAAATAAGAATCCTTTGTCAAAGGAACTTCAAGAAATTGCTAAAGAGATAACAGATACATCTAAGAAAGATTATGAACTTTTTAATATGGAGTATGGAGATGATAATTGGTATGGCATGGTACAAAATTATTTACTAAATCCTATATGGATAAAAGAAGTTGATAAAAAGTATGGTAATGGAGCATGTAAATTTATTGGAGAAGTTTTGAAGCATTATTTAGGTAATAAAGAGCCTAAAATAAATATGCTATATAAAAAACTTGTGGCAGACTTAACTAAAAATCCTTCTTCAGAAGAGATTCAACAAATTGTTGAAGATATAGTGTATGAAACTAATAGAAGTAATGAATTTTACAAGATAGATGAAGGAGAGAATCATTTAGATTATTTGGCAGAACTTTGTTTACAAAATTCTATTTATATACAAGTAAATGATAAGAAATATGGTGAAGGAGCATCTAAGTTCATTGGGGAAGCTTTAAAAACTTATTCTGATAATAATAAATTGTAAATAAACAAATATTAACAATTATAAAATAGAGTAAAAAATATAAGCTAAATAATTTCAAAATTGACTATGTCTTTAAT
>NZ_JAGWCS010000070.1:0-21331 GCF_020657705.1 Clostridioides sp. ZZV15-6598
ATACAAATATCATTAATATTATTCTTAAAAACACTAGTGATATGATTTTAGAAGTTAATCAAGATGAAGATACTTTTGAATTAGTTGCAGAATTATTTAATACACTTGAAAATTTCTATAATATTAAGCATATTTTTACTAGTTATTATAATCTAATCACTTCTAGTTATGAAAGAACTATTATCTACAATGATAGCAATATGTATAAAATATTTGAAGATATTATTTTATATCTAGAGGATTGTTTAGATGTTGATTGCAGAAAAGTTGGAGATAATTATATGTTTCATAATAAATTCTATTCTTATTTTGATAATGATATCATGGTTATAGCTATTAATATTACTATAAAAAATAATATAATATCACTAATAAAAAATCTTTTTATAGATAATTATTATGATGATTGTTATTGTTCAAGAGGATATACTTTTTTATGTATCTCTACAGATACTCTGATTAAATCAGGAATTAGAACTGATGTTTTTATATTGATTTTATTAAGTATCTTGGAGGAGAAATATAATGAAAACTATATTATTTGAATTAATAGAAAATAGTAACACAGTTAACCTTATAGAAAATAATGTTGGAAGAAAAAGAGTTAAAACATTGCTTGTTTCAGATTTTATAAGTAGTATACTCTCATCTTCTAAATTAGAAACCCTGTCAGATATACCTGTCTTCAGTCCTATATATCAAGAAAAAGATAACATGAAACTTATTCAGACAATCCAATTAAATAAAACAACAAAGATCTATATTATACTTCGAGAAGAACTATCTGCTCCTATGAGTTTTGGTAAAGATTTTTATAGTGATGTAGGTATGCCAAATTTATTGTTTGCGATAAAAACTGTTAATAATATCTTTAGTAAACTATATGTATCAGTATCCAAGACAAAAAATATAAATAAAAATACTCAATTATTTATTTATCCATTTTCAAATGTATATAAAAATGGAAATGTTTGTTTAGGATCTAATCAAATTAATTTAGATTTTAGCAAAATAGAAAATATTTTTCTAATACCAAATATCTTTTTTAGTATGGCAAATACTATTGACCACTTTTCTGTAAAAAATAACACACAAAATCTAGATTATTTAGAATTACTAGAATATCTGAATCATAAACAATTTGACAATAATCTATTAATTAAAAATTATACTTATAACGAATGGACCAAAGAACTTATTTAAAATAAAGTATAAATTGGAGGTAAAATATGATTTCAATATGTGGCAAAAATAATTTCAAAATAAAACGTCATTCATTAAATATAAAATACACTAATGATAAAGGTAAAATTATAGAAGAAGCTGTCAATGCAAATAGACTCTTTGACTTATATGCTTCTTGTGAGAAGGCTATGTTATTTGAATTATTAGATAATCAAGGTAATTATTTAGAATTTATCATTGAAGATATAGAGAATCTCTCAGAATGTTTAATTAATGAAAATTCTAGTCTAAATTTATATCTATATTGTGCAGATTTAGAAAAAACACCTATAATATCAAAAAAGAAAGCTTTAAAAGAAATAGATAAAAGAAATGTATGTGTTATAAAAGAAGAAATTACTGAAAATGCCAAACTTAAAATTATTTCTTTTCCTAAAAATTGGACTAGAAAAATGCAACAATTTTGGTTAAGAAAAAACAAATATCCTATAGTAACAGAAGATTATAATTTTATTTATGATTGTTTCTCAACTCAATATTCAGCATGTTTTGTGAAATATAAAAAGAATATTGTGAGCTTATATTGGTATTTTCCTGAAGATTTATTTAATCTTTAGTTCTTTAATAAAAAATTTGAAGTGAAAATAATTAATTAATATATTTATGGAGGTAAATAAAAATGAATTTTTCAGAATTATTTAGTACAAAATTAGAAAATTTAAATGAAAAACCTAAAGAAACCAAAAACAATACACCTAGTATAAATAATAATAAAAATAATACAGGTGTAAATAAATACTTAAAGCTTGAATCAGAATGTAAAGAATACACAAAGATTATAGTAAAAGTATTTGGTAAAATTATAAAAGAAATAGACAATGAAGAAGATATAGAAAATATAAAAATAAAAAATCTTACAGAAGAAGTGCTTTATACTTTTGGATATGAGGAATTAGGTAAATCCCCTGATTGGAGATTAGAACCTAGTCATGATAAAGTAGTTGCTTATTTATCTGCTACATATAGCAACTTTAAAAATAAGGGTTAGTACTATGTTTTCAATAATAATAGTTGGATGTGGTGCAACAGGAAGTCATTTAATTACATTGCTATCTCAACTGGCTATTTCTGAAAAAAAAATTGATGAAATTATACTCATTGATGGTGATATAGTTGAATCTAAAAATTATCGTAACCAAAAGTTTACTTCTAAAGATTTAGGTATAAATAAAGCAGAGGTACTTTCAAGTAGATATAATAAATTAGGTATAAAAGTATCTTTTATTGATGAGTATTTAGTTGATAAAGAACTTGTTGTAAATTTAATAAAAAATTCTTTAAATGATTTTATACTTATTGGATGTGTTGATAACAATAAGGCACGTATAGTTTTAAATGATGTATTTTATGATAGTTGTATTAATTCTCTAGTTTATATTGATACTGGTAATGGAGAAGGAGATGAAAGAACTGGACAGACTGTAGTTGGTGTTAAATGTGAAAATAACATAATATATCCACCTGTTTGCAATTATTTCCCAGAGATTTTGACTTCAAAAGAAGAAGTTAAAAATGAAACATATTCCTGTTCTGAAATACAAAAACATCCCCAAAATTTTGCAACTAACATTCTAAGTGCTACAACTACTTTCGTGATAACAAACAACATCATTTGCTTAAATAAATTTAATAAAAATTTATTTGTATTTAATTCAGATACAGTTTCTATTTTATAAGATAATAAATAAAAATAGTATAAACAAAGGAGCCATCAAAGGCTTCTTTGTTTATATTACTATACTAGGAGGTAGAGTAATTGTTTAAACATATCGGAGATACTGAGAAAATTATTTTTCAAAAATTTTTCAAATTTATTTTAAAATATAAGAAAGTATGTATGAATTTAGACTTAAATATTATTAATAATACTTTCCAATTAGATGAAATTATAAAATACTATTCAAAAATTTTTTCACTAAATTATAGGTTCCATGAAAGATATAGTTTAGAATATATATATACATGTAAAACAGTATTAGAATATTTTATAAAAAATAATGTAGTTCTTAAAAAAAATATAGACTTTATTATTCAAGTTGAGATACAGAATCATTTAAAAGATTATTTTGACATTGATGATGATGATTTACTGGAATATGATTTAGGTTACATCATGAAGTTATTTGAAAGCTTCGAAAAGTTTTTTAATATAAAGTGTTTTTATGAATCACTTAGTTATTTGGCCATTGAAGATATCCCTTCCAGTCATGAACATCATAAAGTATTTCAGTCTTTAATTATTAATTTGAAATATAATCTAGAAGATGGTGCTACATATGATGATTTTTTTTCATTTTATAATACTGATTCTCGTGCAATTGCTATTAATACAACATTCAGTGAACATATAATAAATTTAATCAATCGTTCTTTTCCTATTTTATATGATAATTATAATCAATGCTATACAAAGGATGGATATACATACTTTATTTTTGATGAAATTGGCTTTGAATCACATTCAATTAACATAAATAGTATTATACTTATAATTTTAGGATATTTAGAAATTTATTTAAATAAAAGTTATGAATCTTATTTTAGCTTATAAAATTTAGAAAAGTCAGAAATGATTTTATATCATTTTTGACTTTTTTGTTATTTCAATACTGATATATAACACCATATCATTACAATTCTAGAACTTCTAATATACCAAAATTTTTTCAGTACTTTATAAATTCTGTTAAATACAATCTTATAGTAAATAATCAAATTTTTAGTATTTTTTATTCAAAAAACTTTCAAAATTGAACCATATTGTATTTAATAAAAAAATTAGCTATTAATTAGCAACTTAAATTTAAGCTGTACATATCAGCTATACAAAATTGGGAGGAATACATTATGAAAAAAATAAATATTTCATTAAAGTTGTCTGAAGAACTGGAACAAATTATATTTGATAAAGACGAAAAAGTAAGTCTTACTTTAAAAGGTATCTTTTATATAAACAAACTAGTAGGAGCAAGTATTTTTCAACCAGATAAAATTTATTTTGATGGAGATTATAGGGAAAATCCATATGTTATTAACAATGATGATGGTTCAATTTTTAAAGTGATTTCTACTTCAGTAGCAGTTTCAAATTACAATGGGAATCAAATAATGACTTCCGCCACAGTAAGTTTTAATGTAGAATCCAGCCTTTTAGATTCTCTTGGGCATGTTATTTCAGAAGATTATACAGCTGGTGAAATATTAAAAAAAGGAACATCAGAAGTTACTAATGACAATTACATTATACCTATTAACTCATCATTAGAACTAGTTGTAAGTTTAAAGAATGCAGAAGTTCAAAAAACCTTGAGTCAGTATTTATCTAACAAAAATCTTTCTGATAGAACTGCATTATCTTATAGTCAGAGAAATGCTTTAAAGAAATTACCTCAGTTTAATTGCCCTATAACTAATATAACTGGCATACCTGGTTACAGAATGGCAATTATGACTATACCATATTTTTATGAAGATGATAAAGATATCAATGAAATTATAAATAGTGCTAAGTTATTAAATGCTAATATATTAAATTGTAAGCTTCTGGCTATTGATGGTGACGAAGTCATAGATGCTGTAGATTTAGAATATTTAAAATCTATTCAAAATTATGATGAAGAAATAAATAAGAAAGAGTACTCCAATGAGAGACTAATTCTATCAGCCAAGTATTCAGAGTGTAAAAAAGCAATTCCAGACAAATTAACAAAAGCAATTGGAATACTGTTTCCTGATGTTAATTTAGAAGAAGTTAAAAGCCTAAATAATAAGCAAATAAAGTTTTTAATACAGTATGCAGAAACTCTATAAAAATAATTTAAAAGGAGAAAAAAATGAGTAATTTAATAAACTTTTTTAAATCTAAATTTAACGAATTAAGCAAAAACGATAGCAACAAAAAATCAAAAAAATCTAATAAAGTCAAAGATAAAAAACACTTGAAAAATCAAGTTTCCTTGTTTGATTTATCTTTTGATGAAGTAGACAATACAAAAACTGATAAAGAATCAAAGTCTAATATTAACAGTAACATGAAGGAATTTAGTAAAACTACTCCAGATAAACTTTTTCAAAATACTTTTCTTAAACAAATTACAAATCTAAGTTCTAAAATTAATAAAAAGAAATCAGATATATCTGATTTCTTTTTATCAAGAGAGAATCTATCAAACAATAATTCAGAACGTTATCAAAACAATTTAGACGCAATAAATGTATTAAATAAACTAAATGATTCAAAAAGAGATGTAACTACTAAAGAACAATCTATTTTATCAAAATATGTTGGATGGGGTGGCCTTTCAAAAAAATTCACTGAAAATTCTAAGAGTGATAAAGAGTTAAAAAATGTTTTAGGAAATTATTATGATAGTGCAAGAGCTTCATGCTTAACTAGTTTCTATACTCCTGCAACAGTTATAAAATTTATTTACAAAGCATTAGATAGATTTGGTTTTGAAAAAGGACGTATATTAGAACCTGCATGTGGTACTGGTAGATTTTTAGGTTTTATGCCTGAAGATATGTATTATAATTCTAAAATATTAGGTATTGAAATGGATAAATTAAGCTCTGACATTGCTAAATATTTATATCCATCATCTAAAATAATAAATACTAAATATGAAGATAGTAAAATCAAAAATGAAAGTATTGATTTATGTATAACAAATGTTCCATTTAGTACAATTCACCCATATGATGCAGAAGATAAACATCTAAATAAATATAATTTAAACATTCATGATTATTATTTTATAAAATCAATCGAAAAAGTAAGAGATATGGGATTAATTATATTTATAACAAGTTCAGGTACACTGGATAAATCAGATACTAGTGTTAGAGAGATTATAGAAAAAAAATGTGATTTTATAGGTGCTGTAAGACTTCCTGTTGAAGTTTTTTGTGATACAGATACAACTACAGATATAATATTTTTAAGAAAAAACAAAAACAAATTATCTTCTGAAAACTGGATAGATATTGTTAACTATGAAGATTTCCATATAAATAATTATTACAAAAATAATCCTCATATGATGTTAGGTGAAATGAAGATAGTTTCTTCTCAATTTGGTCCAAAACAAGTTCTTAAAAGTGCAAAAAGTTTATCTACTAGTGATTATGATAAATTATTAAAATACTTTCCTTCAGGTATCTATGAAACACCCCTAAATGATGCATATATGTATGAAGAAGAAGAATTAAAACTTTGTACTGATGATGAACTAAAAGAAGGTGAGTTCATATTAGAGAATGAATTGATTTATCAAAAACAAGGAAAATATCTTATTCCTTCTTCTTTAATTGGTAAAAGAAAAGAAAAGTTGAAACAGTTTATAATAATTAAAAATACTATAAAAAATATAATACAAGCTCAACTTAATAACTGTACAGACAGCGAATTAAATGACCTTCAGAGTAATTTAAATACTGAATATGATAAATATATCGTTGAATATGGTTTCATAAGTTCTAGAGGCAATAAAAAGCTTTTATCTGAGGATACTTTATACTATCTTGTCGCATCTTTAGAAATATATAATAAGCAAAATAATACATATAAAAAAGCTGATATGTTTTCAAAAAGAACGATAGGTAAATCAAAATCTGAAAAAAAACCTGAGAAAATCGAAGATGCTCTTATGATTGCATTTAATAATTATGGATATTTAAATATTGATTATATCTGTAGCCTCATGAATCAATCATATCATAGTGTCAAAGATGAATTATTATCTAAGCAACTTGCTTATATTGATCCTTTGACAGGATATTTAGTAGATAGAGATAGTTATTTAAGTGGATATGTTAAAGAAAAATTAAAAATAGCCAAAGAAGCATCAGTAAATAATAATGCCTTTTTGGTGAATGTTAAAGCTCTAGAAGCTAATCAACCTAAATATGAAACAGATGTATTTTTTAACATTTCATCTACTTGGATACCTTCAAATATAAAATCTGATTTTATTGAAAAGACATTAGATCTTAGAAAAAATTCAATTCAACTATTATATTCAACACACCTTGGTTATTCAATAAATTGTTCTGCTTATATACCTATAAATAAAAATGAGTTTATATGGGGTACAAAAAGAAGAAAATCTTTATCTATTGTTGAAGCAGCATTAAACATGAAGACTATAACTGTCACTGATAAAGAAACTCAAAATGGTAAAGAAGTTTCTGTCAAAAACTTAGAAGAAACTCAACTTGCTATGAATATATTAGATAAATGGCTTATAGCTTTTCATAACTATGTAACAAGTAATAGTTATATTCATAAAGAGTTACTTGATATATACAATGAAAAGTTTATAGATTATAAGGAAAAAGAATACAAAAATATACTAAATGATGTTAGAATAAATCCTAACATAAAATTGCGAGAACATCAATTAAAAGGAGCTAGTAGAATAGTTACTTCTGATTGTAACACTCTTCTGTGCCATAGTGTTGGTTCAGGAAAAACTTATACAATGATTACAGCTGCACAAGAACTAAATAGGATTTCTAAAATAGATTCAAAGAAAGGTAATAAAAATCTATTTGTTATACCAAATTCGCTTTGTGAGTCTGGACAATTTGCTAAAGAATACTTTAATTTATATCCTCAAGCAAATATTTTAGCTACTACTTCAAAGGATTTCTCTAAAGCCAATAGAAGAAAAATTATAGCTAAAATTGTTACATGTAATTGGGATAGTATAATAATTCCTCACTCGGTTTTAGGATTAATACCTTTAGAAGCTGAAACAGAACTAAAATTGGTAGAATCAGATCTAAAAGAATTAAATAAAACACTTAAGTATTATAGAGATGAATGTCCTAACTTTTCTATAAAAAAACTTGAAACAATAAAAGAAAATTATTTAAATAGAATTAAAGAGTTAAATGACATGCGTAAAGATGATGCTCTTCTTTCATTTGAAAAACTTGGTATAACAAACTTATTTATAGATGAAGCTCATAATTTTAAAAATTTATATTTTAATACTACTATGCAAGTATCTGGAATATCTTCTTTAAAAACAAAGAAAACTCAAGACTTATACAATAAACTAAGATATTTTAAATCTGTTAATGGAAATAAAGGTGTTACATTTGCTACAGCAACCCCTATTTCTAATAGTATATGTGAAATGTATACTCTGCTTACTTATTTAAATAAACCTTCTCTAGAACATTATAGAGTAGATACTTTTGATGCTTGGGCAAGTACATTTGGTTCAATCATTTCTTCAATGGAAGTAGATCCAACTGGACAAGGTTTTAGATTCCAACAGAGATTTGCTAAATTTTGTAATGTTCCAGAACTAGTTAATATATTTAGACAAGTTGCTGATGTGGTTAATATCTGTGATATAGAAGATTTAGATATTCCTAAAGTAAAAGAAGAAAAACCTATAGTAGAAATTATAAAACCTACAAACCAAATGAAAGAATATATAGATTCTCTTGTAAAACGTGCAGAGGAAATTCATAATGGTCCATATGATCCAAGAATAGATAACATGTTAAATGTAACTACAGATGGTCGGTTAATGGCTGTAAGCCCTGCATTAGTTGGAATTGATGGTATATCACCAAAGATAATAAAAGTTGGCGAAAATATAGCTTCTTTATATCATGAGGATAAAATAAGTACACATCTAGTATTCTGTGATTTAGGAACCCCTACTGGAAATTCACATAATGTTTATAATGATATAAAAAATGAACTTCTAAAAAATAATGTTTTAGAAAAAGATATAGCATACATACATGATGCCAATACACCAGAAAAAAGAAAGAAACTTATTGATGATTTTAATAATGGTGTTATTAGAATATTAATTGGTTCTACTTCTAAAATGGGTGAAGGAACTAATTTTCAAAAACATTTAAAATCACTTCATCATGTAGATGTACCTTGGAAACCTTCATCAATTTCACAAAGAGAAGGTAGAATATTAAGACAAGGAAATTTAAATAAAGAGGTATATATTTTTAGATATGTAGTTGAAGGTTCTTTTGACGCATATTCGTGGCAGACAATAGAAATAAAAGCAAAATATATAGCTCAAATTCTTAATAATTCCTCATCTTCTAGAACTGCTGAAGATATAGGTAATCAACTTATGAGTTATGCTGAAACAAAAGCATGTGCTTGTTCTGATGATAGAATATTAAAATTATGTGAGATAAATAGAGAAATTCAGATAATTGAATTAAATAAAAAAGCATTTCTAAAACAAAATTTACTTACTTTACAAGATATAAAGTCAATAGAAAACTCTATAGAAGCTTTAAATATATCAATATCTAAATTAGAAGAAGATATTAAAGTATATGCTTCTAATTCTAATGATTTTAAAATAACATTAGATGGAAAAACTTATTTTGATAATAAAACAGCTATAGAAACTCTTGGAGAAATTTTGGATAGTGGAAAAGTTGGTTTTTTAGGTGAAATTTATGGCCTAAATATAGTTTATGAGAAGGAATTTACATTTGATAATAAAGTTAGAGAATTTATTTCACTTGGCAACAACTATAAATTTGAATTTTCTGCTTTGAAAACGCCTAAGACTTTAATTAAATATTTTATGGATTATAACAAAACTAGCTCAGATAAGTTAAATAGCTTAAAAGGGATGTATTTTGCTAAGAAAGATGAACTTATATCCCTTAAAGAAGTTTTAAAAAATGATTTCTCAGAAGACCATAAACTTGAAACTCTTATGATTTCAAAAGCTAAACTTGAAAATGAATTAAGAATTGGAAATACTGTAATAAAAGAAAATAAATCAGAAAATAATTCATCAAAAAAAGAAACGGAAAATGAATTAATAGTTACCTCGGATAATGATACAGATACATTAGATGAATCTGACATAGGACTATTCAATGGTAAAAAATATATTTCTAAAGGTGTAAAAGCCCAGATTTCACCCGAATTGCAAAATTTTATTTGGGGTCTAATAGAAAAATTAGAAGGTGACAAAGAATATATTCAAATATTTGATTTAATTCCTGGTGATTCTAATCGTATATCAGTTATACATAAACAAGGTTGCCCTAAATATATAGCTACACATGAGTTACAACAAAGTATATGTAATAACTATAAAATTAATAGTGAAAAAACAATTATAGTAAAAGATGACATTAGTTATGTAGTGATGGCATTAAGTAGTGAAGATTAAGTAAATAAGATATTATATAAAAAACAAAATGGGTTCCTAAGAACCTCTAATTTATGTGATAATTATTATATGAAAAATCAAAAATCACATTTTGATTATAGTAAATATGGGTGTTATAAACAAGTAGTATTGCCATTAGGCATTGAAACAATTATTCCCCAGTATGATTCAGTAAAACTACTTAGCCTAATTTTAGAGGAATTTAACTCAAAATTTGATTACAAAAAAATCAATTTTGAGACATATCCTTTTTCTTTTTCATAGCTATTTTATCATTATAAATACTTATAGTGAAAATATCTTCCTCTTTTATTTCTAATCTCCTTCTCCATTTTAATGGTATCAATATTCGTGGACTTATTCTTCCTTCAGCATTAGGATGAAAATATATTAATTTTTCGACTTCATCTATTAAATCATTTTCTGGACCTTTATTATCTATACTTTTTTCTATTGTAATTTTATCACTATAAAGTCTTAATCTAAATTTATCTTTTTCTTTCACATTTAGATATATTATCCATGCTAATGGAATGCTTATTAGTGATGTAATCCTTAATTTACTTTTTACAAAAACAAGTTTTTTATCTTTTTCGTCTTCTAATGACCACTCTAAAAGTTTACAAATCTTAATTAAAGTTGTAGTAGATATATTATTTTTCAGTATCTTTGTATATGTACTACTATGTATTCCTAGATATTTACAAAATTGTCCTTTTGTAAATCCTAAATCTTCTCTCTTCAATTCTATTTTTTCAGTAATATTCATTATTTATTTTTACCTCTTTCAACAAATATTTATATTAACTACAATAACATATCTTATGTTAACTTAGACAATAAAAAAAATTTCAAAAATTTTTTAAAATAGCCCCATATTATAAAAAGGAAATAAAAATTTAAGCTATATATTTTAGCAAATAAAAATTAGCTGTATTTATCAGCTTAACAAAAATAGGGGGTATTAAAATGTTTCAAAAACTAAACTTAACAAATGTAAAATGTTATGATGAAAAAACAATAGACTTATCAAAGCCATTAGTTATAACAGGTAAAAATGGGGTAGGAAAATCATCCATCTTGGAAAGTATTATATTTGCAGTATTAGGATACATACCTGGTTGCGATAAAAAAACATCTGATATGATGAAAATATCAAAATATCAAAATGGATTTTCTGTAAAATTATATACAGACAATGGGATTATACAAAGATCCTTGAATTTAAAAAAATCAAGTGGTAGTGAAGAGCTGTATTTTTCAGAATCTAAGGAAAGTAAGCTTAGTGGTAAAAACAAAGATATAATAGATAAACTTGGAATAAATACAACTTTTTTTGATATTAATACTTTTCTTTCTTTAAACTCGAATGATAAATCTAAACTAATTTATTCTTTAATATCAGCTGGTAAGTATGATAAACATTATCTAAGTTCTAAACTAGATAGTATAATCCCAGAAAACATACTAAATGAGTTGATGTATGTATATCAAGACAAATATTCATTTGAAGAAAATCTTAATAAATTATTAGATTATGTTTCAAATAATAAAAAAATTATATCTAATGACATAAAAGAAATTAAAGCAGTTATCTTTCAGTTGACATCATTAAAATTTGATATAAAAATTGATATAAACAATAGTATAGACAATGAAATTGAAAAGAAGCAGTCAGAAATTTATAAATTAAGAAATGATATAGATAATATAAAAAAAGAAACTCTTAAGAAATCCGAAGTCTTAAATAAATATAATAATCTTAAAAACAAAGTTGAAGTAAATAAAGATAAAAAGAAAAGTTTATGTAGTGAAAAAGAAAATTTACAAAAAAATATTCTTAAACTACAAGATTTTAAGTTCGATAATGAGATTAATGAGAAACTATCAGAGTTAAATAATACTTTAAAAGCTCTAGAGCTCACTGGTATTGAAATTAAAAATGAAAAAACTAATATAGAAAATAAAATTAAAACTAATAATAATTTAATAAAAACAATAAATGAGCGAAATAAACTGAAAAAATGTATTATTGATGAAAATATATATTGTGGCAACATGGAAGGTTTTAATGCATCAATAAATGCCTTAAATGGCGAATTAAAAGGCTTTTCCAATATTTATAATGATATATCAATTAAATACAATTCAGCTAGAAAGAATTATCGTGAAATTGATAAAGCTAAAAATAGTCTTTTAGAAACAATTAGCGACCAAGAAAATAAAAGAAAAGAAAAGAACATTGAATTATCCAATATAAAAGAAAGAATTAATAATATTGACAAAGAAATTTTAAATATAGATAAGCTAACAGATGAGTTGGAAGCATATGAACACACACTTAAATTATTTAATAGCTCCGATAATATAGATTTACTTGAAAAAATGTTATCTTTATCTGAGAAAGATTTAATTGATTTAAAAGAGAAATGGAAGCAACAATTAGATATAAAACAAAATATGATATTGTTAGAAAAAAATGAATCTATTAAAGATGATAAAGAAATAAAATTAGAACATTATAAATCATTAGAGAAACTTTTAAAACAAGAAAAATCCAATCTAATCAATAATGGTATAAAACCATTTATACATTTGATGAACCAATTTTTATTAGAAATTGCTATTAATAACAAAACTATTTTTATTAAAAATGAAAAAAATAAGGTTGATTTTGGATTTATAATAAATTCAAAAGAGATCTCTTTTGAAGCTCTATCAACTGGTGAAAGCATGATATTTTTAATTGCTCTGATGGCTGCCATATATCAAAGCAATGATTCATACTTTAAATTACTTGCTCTAGATAATTTAGAATTACTTGACCATGATAATTTAACATTTATTTTTAAGAACATTGATAAGTTAAATAAATATTTTGATAATATAGTACTAATAGGAGTTTTAAACCATTTTGATTTAGAAGAATTCTCTACTAATATAAATATTCACAGACTATAATAATGAAATGGAGAGGAGATATTATAATCTCTCTCCATTTTTAAAGTTGCAATATAGTAAGTTATTCTTTCAGAACTTAACATCTTCTTCCTTAAAATTTATATAATATATTTTTCTTATTTAGTTTTTTTGAATTTAAGAAAAATTTTATTTCTTAAATCTGCAAAAAAACAACTTCCATTTTGAAAAACAGAATCAAAAATTACAAAAGTAAGAAATGCTTCAGTAAAATAATCTTTTGACAGCGTTTTGAAATTTATATCTAAAAATCCAAAAATCTTACCAAGTATTATTTCTAAAATATCTGTATTAAATAATTTTAATCTTGCACATATATAAGATACAAAAAGTAAAAAATAAATTAAAAATTTCATCATAGAGAAAAAATCAAACTTAAAAAATTTATAGAAACCATAGGATGCTAAATAAAAGTATATTAATGACCCTAAAATAGTAACATAATAAAAAAGTTTAGTATTATCTTTTGACAACTCAGAACTTCCTTGTAATAAATATACGGAAAAACCAGTTGCAAAAATAACTAAAAAAGAACCTATAATTAAAATATAAATAACCAAAAAACACTCAAAGCCAGTATTGGTTCCATTAGTAACTCTTTTTTTGCAACTATTAATTGTTTGGCAACTTGAAATAAAAATTAATAAAAAATAGAAATAAGTATAACGAACTTCCAAATATTTATAGATAGGTGTAAAAGCCATTCCCATTATAATTATAGCAGAAATAGAAATTGGAAATAATTCTTTAAATCTTATAATATATTCTTTTATAATATCAGGAAGATCTTTAAGAAAATATCTTTTTTTTATAATAAAATTTATAAACCCTTCAGATTTTTCACTAATAAGAAAGGATAATAAATTGCTTATAATGTATAATATTAAAAAAAATATAAATTGAAAAAAAAGAAAAACAAAATTATGTAGTAATATACTCTCAGAACCTGGCTGAATAGTTTTATATAAGACTTCCATATAAAACTTAAATTGTTCGTTTTTCAATAAATAAAATATTAAATTATAAGTAAAAAAAAGTATAAAAAAAGCAAATATTAAAAATTGACAATAAAAAGATAATTGAAAAATTAGGCTATATTTTTTTCTAAATATAGTTTCATCCTTTTTTATTAAATCACATAAAATTTTAAATAATAATTTTTCACTAAATATAAAACCTACAAATAGTATAAAAACCATTTCTAAATTTATATCATTAGGAAGAAATTTCAGATAATAATACATTAAATAAATAATACTTAATTGAAATAGAATTACAATTCCTGTGTAAAACATTTCTCTTGATATTTTTTTTTGATACATAAATACTTTCTCCTACACTTAAAATTAATTATAAACATTAAAAGTCCTCTAATTATATTTTTCCAATGATGTTAAACTATAAAACTATGTGAGATAATATGTTGACTCTTATCCAAAGGAGTAATTTTATAAAATTACTCCTTTGGATAAGATAAATTATTTTCAATTGCATATTTTATTGCAATTTTTCTTCTTACTTCTCCACATTTCCAATTATTTTCAACCACATTTTCATAAACTTTTTTATCAAGTAAATCATCAGATTCTAAATTAGACTCTTCTTCATCTCCATATTTTACAGCTTGAGATTTTTCTATATGCTTATTTAAGTATTCTTCATCTTTATCTTTCAAACTTCCATTAAAATTATCAAATTTATTTTTCGAATATTTTTTCTTAGGCTTTTGTTCATTATATAATCTATTATCATTTTCAAATTCTTCAATCGTTTTAATGTTTTTCTCTTTTAAACTTTCTAATATTTTTTTTATGTAACTATATTTTTTCTTAATATTATTCTCAGAAACATTTATAAAAATTTGTTCCCAAACTTCTATATCTAAATTATCACTATTTTTTTCAATTAATTTTTTCATTCCTGGTTTTATTTCTTTGTCAACTTTTAAATTAATATATAATTTTTCAATTTTATTAATTTTATTTTCTTTATCAACAACAACATTAAAATCAGTATTACTAGAATCATTATTACTATACGGTAAATTTTCCCGTTCTTGTACAGTAGTTTTTACTGTTCTTGAACGGTAGTTTTTACCGTTCAAGATTTTTTTTAGTTTTTTTTCTGAACGGTAGTTTTTACCGTTCAAAGTATTTTTAAGCTTTATAGCTTTATTTTTATCTTCTTTTTCTCTATATTTTAAAATTCTTTCTCTTTCAAGTATGCGTTTTTCTTCAACATTAACTTTAAATTTATCTACATACAATGAGAGTTTATTTATTTTAACATCAACTTTTTTAAGATATAAAAGATTGGATTTTCCTTGTCCTGTTTTGTCTTCTTCTAACAAATTAAAATTTATAAGTTCATTTTTATAACCACGTGCAGTTTTCTCACTTACTCCTAAAAATTCACTCATAGATATTTGATCACATTTAATAAATAATCTATTTTTATCATCATACCATTCGTTGGAAAGGGACAGCTTAGTTCTATCTAATAAAAATCCATACAATATTTTAGCCTGAGCTGAAAGGGGTTTCTTGTCAGATGGTTTAATGTATTTATCTTCATAGAACAAAGCTTTTGGAATTTGTATATGTAATTGTTTTAGGTCTTCTTCTACTGTAAAATAATCTCCCATTTTTTTACTCCTTTACTGTATTTTTAAAATACAAAAAAGCCTTGATATTAAGAATCAAGGCTGAGACATCAAATTTACACTAACTTCCATCTTTTTATAAGTAAAATAACTATCAAAAGTATTGCAAGGATTTATGATATATGATATTATTATCGTATATTATAAGTAAATAAGAAGTCTACTTTGCACATGATGATTAATACTCTGTTCTTCGTTTTTATTAATTTTCAGTTTGGTAAATGAATTGGCGTTCATTATCAAACGTGTCGCTTGTAGGCTTTTTTTATTTTTTGTTTGTTTTATTATATTATATTTTATAATGTAATTTTTTGCAATTACTTTTATATTTTGCCTTTATTTGATATATTTTATAATTAATTAATGCACAATAATCCATGAAAAAACTTTTTGTTTTTTATACTTAACTTTAATTTTCTGTAGTAAAGTACATATTTTTAATATAAAAAAAAACAATATTGTTAAAAAATAATCAATTATTTTCTTTAATATATTCTCTTTTAATAATGTTAAAAAGAAAACTCTTCTAAGATTTTCATATTTATTCTAAAAAAATTCAAAAAAAAACCAAAAAAGAACCATATTATATAAAACTAAAAATCTATCATTAATTGATATAAAAAAATAAGCTGTACTTATTAGCAATATAAAAGAGAGGAGAAAATTAATGAAAAGTAAATTATTAATTACAAATAATTACTATAGTGTAAAAAAAGAAATTGATGCACTCGAAAAATGCTTAAGCTTTAAAGATTTTAATATTGAAAAAATTACAAGCAAGATAGATATTAAAGATTTGATATCTATGACTAAAATAATGCCAATTATGGATTCTTTTAGAGTATTGATAATTGACATAAACAAATATTCTAATAAAGATTTGAAGGAGCTTACTAAAGCTATTTCTATCTCAAATACTTGTATAATTTTATCTATTTATTACACAAAGGACGTTTTTGATAAAGGAAATAAAGATATAATAAAAATTTTTCAAGATTCTAAAATCGAAGTAAAAAAATATTTAACAATAGATAGAGCAGAAGTTAAAAAACTATTGTCATATCATAATTTAAATTTAAATCCTAATATATTTGATGATGCAGATAACATGGATGTAGTTTTAAATGATATAAAAAAGATTAGTTCACTAGACAATAGCTTTAAAAATTATAAAGAATATCTATCTGAGTCATTTAACAAAAATACTTTTGATTTAATTGATGCTATTGAAAATAGTAACATAACTAAAGCAATAGAGATATATACAACAATTTCAAAAACATCAAATATAATAGGCATTAACTTGACATTATTAAATCATTTTAACTTAATGAGACAAATACAAAATATACCTGAAAATGTGAGAAATATATTATATGAGAGAGAGAAAACAGTAAAAGGTAAAGCAAACTATATACATGAATTTAGATTCAAAATCCTAAAAGATAAAACTGAAAGAAGTAATCTAGATTTAGAATTTACTGTTAATGAGCTATTAGAAAATGATTTAAATAAAGAGAAAATAAATCTTGAGAAATCAATAGTAAAAATAATATTAAGGGGGAAAAAAATAAAATGTCATTATTAGCAAACAAATATAGACCAAAATTATTTGAAGAAGTAACTGGACAATGTCATATACCTTCTATTCTTTTAAATCAAGTAAAAAATAGAAATATAACAAATAGCTATATTTTTAAAGGACCTAAGGGAAGTGGCAAAACTACAAGTGCAAGAATATTAGCTAAAGCAATTAACTGTCTTAATCCTGTGGATGGAGAACCATGTCTACAATGTGAAAATTGTAAATCAATAGAAAATAATACATCAATTGATATATATGAATTAGATGCGGCTTCTAACAATGGGATAGACAATATTAGAGAAATAATAGATAGTATTAGATATGCTCCATCTAACTTAAGGTATAAGGTTTATATAATAGATGAAGCACATAGATTGTCTGCACAAGCAGCTGATGCTTTTCTTAAAACTTTAGAAGAACCACCATCATATGTAGTTTTTATATTAGCAACAACAGATGCTAATCAATTGCCAGCAACTATTAGATCAAGATGCCAATTGTTTGATTTTAGAAGAATAGCTGTAGAAGATATATTAACTAGATTAAAACATATTAATTTATTAGAAAAATGTAACTTAGAAGAAAAAAGCTTAATGTTGATAGCTAAACTAGCAGATGGAGCATTAAGAGATGCAGTAAGTTTGTTAGAAAAAGTAATCAGCTCAAATAAAGAATCATATGAAGAGATAGTTGAATTACTAGGTGTAGCATCAAATGAAATTTGTCTTAAAATAACAAATAAATTAATAGATAAAAAAAGTGATGAGGCAGTAGAGGAATTTTACAAGATAATCAAATCTGGTAAAAGTATAGAAATCTTTCTTAATGATTTAATGATTACTTTTAGAAATATAATGCTTGTTAAATGTGGTGCAGATACAAATATAATTGCAATGAATGAAAATTATATAAAAAAAGTACAGCATTTTGCAAAACAAATAGATTTTGAAAATATATTTGAAATAATAGATATTTTACAAGATGCAGAAAGTAAATTGAGAAGGACTTCTCAAACATCTATTTTAGTTGAAATGACACTAATAAAAATAAGTAGATTGAATAAAAATGAAAAAATCAATAATGATTTTCCTGATAATCTTGAAGGAATAGAAATTGAGGAAATAGAAATTAATTCAATTAAAAATGATGTAAAGTATAATAATAACGAAAATAAAGGAAATAATGCTTTACTCAATCAAATAAGAATGAATATATTTAATAATTTCAAAAACAAATCTAATGCAAATCTAGTATACATATCTAATATAATTAATCATTCAGGATTTACGGAAAATCTAGATGGAAGTTTAATAGAACTAATTGTAGCAGTAGGTAAAAACAAAAAAGAAAATGATGAAGCTATAGGATATTTACAAAACTTTGAGAAAGATACAAATTATATAAAGAGAGAAATAGTAAATGAATTTGACAAAAACAATATCAATACACAATTTAAATTAGAAATATGTTAAAAAATTAAATTATATAAAAAGGAGATTTTAATATGATTAATAATGTTAATATACAAGGGAATTTAGTAAAGGATGGAACTTTTAAAAACTCTGGATCTGGTTCGATGTCATATTTTAATACTATTGCTGTAAACTCAATAAATTCTAAAGGAGAAAGAGAAAGATATTTCTTTCCAATAAGAGCTCATGGAAAAGTAGCTGTATATATGGCTAATACAACACATAAGGGAAATGAGATAACTATATTAGGGACCTTAACTCAAAATCCTTTAAACAAAGAAATTAACATTTTAGTGAATAAGTACAGTAATCATGACTTGAATAGAGTGAAAATATCTAAATATAATCAAAGTAATGGTTATAATCAAAATAATAATAATCCTTATAATCAAGGTAATGGTTATAATCAAAATAATAATAATTCTTACAATAACCAAGGTAATGGTTATAATCAAAATAATAATGATTCTTATAATAACCAAGGTAATGGTTATAATCAAAATAATAATAATCCTTATAACCAAGATAACAATTCTTATAATCAAAATAATAATAATTCTTACAATAACCAAGGTAATGGTCATAATCAAAATAATAATGATTCTTATAATAACCAAGGTAATAGTTATAATCAAAATAATAATAATCCTTATAATCAAGGTGATGGTTATAATCAAAATAATAGTCCTTATAACCAAGATAACAATTCTTATAATCAAAATAATAATAATTCAGATCCTTATAACTGGGAGGGTTATGATGAACCAAAAAATAATCAAAATTCTACGAATATAGATGATAATGATTTTAGTGGATTATATGTTTAATATAAGTGCTATGATTATCTATTTAAATACACTTTACATCATTTACATCTAAAGTATGGAGTATTTATGCAATTAAAAAAAGCCACTCTTCTGAGTGGCTTTAAATCCCTTAAAAAACATTTGATTTTATTTTTAAATATAAACTATAAAATTACATGTCTAACAGATTTGCCATTCTATCAAACGTGCTATATCCAACAATTCCATCTGAACTTAATGCATATGCTCTTTGAAATCTTTTTACTGCATCATATGTATCGTTTCCAAATAAACTATCTATTTGTACTTTATATCCAACATCACATAACATAAGTTGAGCACAATGTACATTATTACCACTTGTTACATGTCCAAAACCTACAAGTGTTCTTGTACTTATGGTATAATTTCTATCTCCTGTAATTTTAATTGTTGCCTTATCAGGGTCATAAGTACCCTTATAATTTGAATAAGTTCCAATGTCATATTCATCTGATTTAAGTAAATCTGAACCTATTGGTAAAAGAATTTCTGCATTTGGATCAGGTGCTATATTTAAAGCTTTACATTTCTCATCATAATTATCTTTTATTTGCTGTGGAGCATCTTTATATATATATTTATATACATTTATTTCAAAAGTAATGGTTTTATTTTCGCTTATAGATGTAGTCTCACCTCCCTGTTTTTCTATATCTGCAAAAGCTGTATTCGTAAATACAAGCATTGAACAACAGATAATTGTTAACGTTTTTTTGATTTTTTTTAACATAATGTCCCCCTAGATTTTGTATTTATCTATTGCATAACATTTGTAGAATTTGCATTAGATAGTTCTATTTTATCAGAATCTTTCGGTTTTTTGCCTATTTTTTTACATTTTTCTTCATAAAGTTTTCTAACATCAGGAGGTGCAGTGCCATATGTATAATCTGTAGTTCCAAAAGAATGACCAGAACTTGAAGAAATACTCTTATTTTCAGATAGAATTTTCTTCTTTATTGGTGCTTGTGCATTTATATCAATAAAAGAAAAGCATGAGCTTATAAATATTAAAATAGCAAAGACTATTCCTCGTCTACCTCTTTTTTTACCCAAATTTTTTATTCTTATTTCCAAATTTGTTTTTTTAAATTCTGTTACCAACATACCCATATTATTTAGATTACTTAGCTCAATTGCATGTAAAATAGTTAATCCATATTCTTTTTTCTTTTTTGGCGAACATCCATTGACAACACTTTCATCACAACATAGTTCACAATCAGAACTTATTCTCTTACTCATAATATAAACAAAAGGGTTAAACCAATAAATAGATTTTACAAATACTACTATGAATTTTATTAAGATATCTCTATGTTTAAAATGTGTTAACTCATGTTTTAAAA
>NZ_JAGWCS010000071.1:0-21102 GCF_020657705.1 Clostridioides sp. ZZV15-6598
ATATAATTTAATTAATTTTAACTATACTATATTTTAAACTTTTACTAATATTATGCACCGATTATACTCTACTCATATTTCTTATGTTTACGCTTTTCTCTCAGGCATTTTGTAGCCTTCTAAAGCTTTATTAATATAATCATTAAAAGGTTTAATGAGTAAGAATTTGTCAGTAACCATTTTACAAAATTCATATAAATTGTCTAAATCACTATCCTGTAAGTGATATTCAATATACCAGCTTTTGTGTTTTAAATACTCTCCTTTAGTAAAATCTTTTGGATATCCTCTTGGAATATTTTTTAGTTTTTCACCATCTAAATTAAAATTCTCTGAAAATTTGTGATTATACAAAATAGATTCTAATTCATCTGAATGTTTAATTATATAATCCCTCACTCTTGTTGTTGCATCTGAAAGCTGTGGTGTAAAAAGTCCTGCTCCTAAAAATATATTTTGTGGAGAAATATCTATGTAATACCCTACTGGGATTGGTATTCGTCCAGCAGATGAAATATGTGCTCTAAATGATGGGTTATAAGGTGATTTATCATTACTAAAACGAGTATCTCTATTCAACCTAAATATTAAATCTTTTGCATTTAGATGTGCAATAGATTTATCTTCATAAGCTAAAGCATTAATTATATCTTGTACCAACTGTTCAAATTGCAATGTAGCTTCTTTTTTCCATTCTTTATTCTCCATCATCCACTCTCTTGAATTATTGTTTTTCAGTTCATTTAAAAACTCTAGTATACAATTTGTTTTCATAATTTTCTCTCCCTTTTATATTAATTTTATTAATATTTTTAAAAATTATTTAAATACTTGATTGATACTCAAATACCATATAGCTATTTTAAAATACTCATTAATTAATTTTTAAAATTACATATCTAAATAAGTTCTAATATCCAGACTTAATACTTATTAAAGTTTTGCATCATATTTCAAAATTTTTTTAAGTATTTATAAATTTTTAATTATTGAGTAGCAGTCTGACTGTAAAAAATCTGTTAGAAATTTTTTTAATTTTTCACTAGAATAATATGATGGAAGTCTTGAAAATACTGTTGAAAAATTTTCAGCTTCTTCCATAGCAGATTTAAATTTAAATATAGTATTATCATCATCTTTTTCTAGACTAGAATACTCCAAATTTTTAGGATTTATACGGTGATTAACTATTGCATAATTAATACGCTTCTTACACTGACATACCCCTTTTCCACTTAATCCACAATACTCATCTAAAAATGAGGCCATTTTCTTCCTAGTTCGTGATAACCTCTGTCTATATGCTTCAGAAGATATCTCCAAAATATCACCAGCAACTTTACTATTTAGCTTAAACATTGTACCTAAAATAAAAATACATCTACTCTCTACATCCAAGCATTGTAACATTACATTTGTACATGAATATTTTAGTTCTTCTTCAATAATAGAAGTTTCAACATCTTGAGATAAATCAGGTATATCTTTTGATTTGCCATTTTTGATATCAGCTCCATAATATTCAAAACTTAAATGCTGTTTAGAAAACATACTTTTTTTGTAATTTTGTAAATGATTGTATGCTATTCTAAATACCCATGTAGAAAAAGAACTTTCTTTTCTAAATGTAGATAGATGAGTAATTACACGTATCATAATTTCTTGACTGGCATCCTCTGCATCCTGTACAGTACCTAACATCCGTAAGGATAAATTAAATACTAAATCTTGTACATCCAATAACAAAATTTCAAGAGATTTTTTGTCTCCTAAAATAGCCATGTCTATCAAATTTTCTATTTCATCTTTTTTTACATTATTTTGTGTACTTTCACTCATAATTTCACCCCCATATTAAATTAGACAATTTAAAAAGTACTTTGTGACATAAAATTTTTATTTTTAGTATATTATTACAAAATAAAAATACCCAATCAACCTAAGTAGTCCAATTGGGTATAAATTCTCTAAAAAATTATTTCATATTTACATAATCATTTTTATATTTGAATAATTATCTTTGTATTTGAATTTTTATCTAGCTCTAATCTTTCTCTAATTATAATATTTATCAAGTTCTAATCTTTTTCTAATTATAATCTTTATCTAACTCCAACTTTTATTTAACTCTAGCTATTAGAGAAATTGTATTAAAATACTTACCATCTTCTACTTCCATCATTTTTTTATCATTTTTTGCATAAGAATTATCGCAGTTTAACCAATCTTGCCATGCTTCTTCATGACAATTTAAAGTTTCACATTTCTCTAAAATCACAGACTCAGATTCTGACCAAAGTTCATTCCACCATTTAAGAGAATGAAAATTCATGTTATCTTGCCAAAATGGAATAAGTTCATCAGGTATACAATCTACAAAATCTTGTTTTAATCCTGGCATTGCCATTGCAATTATTCCACCCTCTTTTACAAGAGGAGATATGTGGTTTTCTAAAAAACCTTCTTTATTTCCAAAGTAGTGATAAGAGTGAACACTTATTACTGCATCAAAGAAACCTTCTGCATAAGGTAATTCATGTGCCTCTGCTTGTATTGGAAATATTTTATTGTCTAAGTTAAAATCCTTAAATCTTTCATAATTCTCAGTTGGTTCTATCCACAAATCTGTTGCAAATACAGTTGCATCAAATTCATTTGCTAAAAATATAGAAGATATACCTCTTCCACATCCTAAATCTAAAATACGCATTCCCTTTTCTAATTTTATCTTATTTGTCAGTTCCTCTAATATTTTTATACAATTAGGCCCCATCATGTTTTTCATGAGGAACTCTTTGTCATACTTATTACTTTTCGTAAATATCATTCTATCTTTCCTTTCCTTATAAATTATTATTTATTTAAATTGTTTATATTTTAATGTATATACTAATTAATCTATTTAGTTTAGCGAACATTTGACACTTTACCTTTTATTATACCATTTATTCTCATAAATATAATAATTCTATTATTTTAAAATTAATATTTATAATAATTTAAAATAAATACTTATAAAATATAGTTTATCATAATAATACTATAAAAAAACATCGAAAAATAAGTATTCTAGAGAGAAATAGGAAAAGTAGCTTTGATATATGTTAGTTATAAAATATGAACAAATAGATAAGTAAATAGACATGAACTTGGGAATAGCTAAAAGAATCTAACTCCGAGGCAATTTTTTAAATTCTCCAGAAAGCATTACGATACTACATTATAAAGCTAATTAAGATATTATTCTAAAAACAATAAAATAAGCAGTCAGTAAACACAAATTTTTACTGACTGCTTATTTTTATTTAATATCTATTATAAATCTTCTAAATAATACTTTCCTTCCAAGAATTCTGATTCTATCCCTAGATTTTTGAAATAATTAACTAAAGACATACATGCAAATTTTTCTGTAGAATAATGAGTAGCACCTATAACATTAATTAAATTCTCTTTTGCAATTCTATGAAATTCTAATGTTGGTTCAAAATGTTTTAAAGGCTTGGTAAATCCAGTAATATATAAATTTATGCCAAGTTCAGCAACTTCACTTGCTACAAATGGGTAACTTCCTCCCCCTGCTGCAATAGCTACTAAACCATCTTTTAAAACAGAATCTCCATAATCATATAGTTTCGCATCATGTCCAACTGTTTTTTTAACAAGTTCCTTAATCTCTTCTACTGACCTTAGTGATGTCTTACATATAACTCCTACCTTGATTTTATCATCATATTTGCAGAATGGTTTGACAATTTCAAGACCTAAAGCATTTGCAAGACTAACAGAAGTTGAATAATCACTATAATTGTCTAATGGAGAATGTAATACATAAAATGAAATTCTGCGTTTTTTCATCTCTTCCATATAAGATAGTGGAATATCATGAAATGGAAAACCTTCATCAGATGCTATATATCCCATTGCATGGTGTGAAAAAAGTAAGATATCTCTTTCATCTTTATCTATGATTTGCTGAACTATTTCTTTATCTGGAAAAGTAGTTGTATATACTTTATTAATATCTTGAGCATTATCTAATACTAAACCTATGTATTTTTTCTTAAACTCTGGAGTAATAAAATCATTTTCAAAATTCATAAAACTCCAATCATCATCAATATTTTTAATATCAAATTCTAAATTTAACTTTTTATAAAGTTCTTTTGCTTTAATACTAATCACTCCTTCATAATAATATTTAACTAATATATATTTATACAAGAGTTCTATAATATACTTATACTTTAAAAACCAACTATATCTCAAAATACTATAAATATTCACTTATTTTAAATTATAATTTATTTTTCTAGTATACATGATATCTCAATACTCTCATATATAAATATCTTTTCATTTTAATTTACATCATTAATCTTGTCAAATACTATTATTTTATATGAGCTATTCTCAATTTATTTATTATTATAATTATATTTACTCATTATCTTGATTTTTATTGACTTACTATCTTATAATTACTCTCATTTATTATCCTAATCCCGTTAATCATTAAACTCCTACTGACCTAAACTTTTTTTAGATTTTTGGGAGGCTTTTTCTTAACTTCAATAATCTTTAAAATATCATCAAGCTCTTTCTCATTCTCCACTCTATAATTTATCCAGCCTCCACTTCCACAAGGGTATCGCTTATCCCAAAATTCATTTGTCTTTGGCAATAAGTTATCCAGTATATTTAATAGCTTGTCTACATCATTATTTCCAATTTGAATAGTTGCTGTAAAACAATCTTTCTCAAAAAACACATAGAATAGATGCATTGTTTTATGTGAATACTTATATCCCCAGCCATAATTATTTCCAAAAGGAAATCTTAATTCTTTACGCAAATCATATTTTTTATCTAATAAATTCTCAAGATGCAAAATAAGATTAAAATGATTTTTGCCAACATACTCAGAAATCTCTTTTTCTGATGGCATGACACTTTTATTCAACATTCTTTCATACAATTTTAATCACCACTTTTGATTTATTTTTAATCTAAAAATACTAGCATCAAAATTATTCACTCTTTTTACATTCCTCTACAAATTCAATTGGATGTTGAATAATCTTAGAAACTTCTTCTACAGAATACCCTTCATCTAAGTATCTTCTAGCTATAACCTCCATAGATTCTCCTACCTCGATAATATGTTTATCAGGGTCATAAATACGTACTACCCTCTGTTGCCATTCATATTTTAATGGTTGATGAACATACTCTACATCTTTATATGATTTAAGTTTTTCAATAAATTCATCAAAATCATCAGCTTCAAAATAAAGTTCCATATTATGTGATTTTTGCACAACTGTGTCTGGATTTAGTCCTGTTAACCATGCAAAATCTTCTTGTATTGCAAAACCCCCACTAAAAGATACATTTTTCCCTAAATCTAATACAACTTTTTGGTCAAACAATTCTCCATAAAACTTTTTTGACACTTCTACATCATTTACTGCCAATAATGAACATTGATATTTCATAAATGTCCCCCCTAATTTTTATTATTATTTTATTGTATCAATTTAAACTTGAAAGCTATATGTCATATTTACAAAAATTATGAAATTATGTATTCCACACTACTACAATCTACATACAAAAAGCTACCCTAAATATAGTTATTTAATTGATAACTAAAGGTAGCTTTTTATATTGAATTAATAGAATTGTCCATCATTAATTTACACTCATATTTAATTTTATTTTGGTTCATATTACAATCCACTTATAATTTATAATTTTCAAATACAAATATACTACATATCATAAATATACTATATGATTTATGTTTATATTATACAAAACTTTGCTTTAAGATTGCATTTTTATAATATTTAATTTACATATAACTTGTCAGTTACATATAACCTGTTAAATTACATGCACCACCAATCTAATGTTTTACTTATATTATACAAGCTCGCAAAATTTCTAAAAATAAGTTTTCATATTTTTAGGTATCATATTTTATTTTACAAATAGCTACTATTTTTCTTTAATCTTCTTTTCTTATTTTTCTTTAATATATCTTAACCACTCTTCAATAAAAAGTATATCTTCTTCACTTATATTATCGTCTGCATGTAGTGATAATAATAAACTTTTTATAGAGGAATCATGAATATTACTAAAAAATTCTCTTGTTTCAACATTCAAGTAGTCTTTTTCATTAATTAAAATCTCATACTGTGTATGTTTATTTACCTTTTTAGAATTTAAAAATCCTTTAACTACTAATCTAGATAAAATAGTTAAAGTTGTCGTTTGCTTCCATTGATATTTTTGCTCCATAGCTAAAATAATATCTTTTGATGTTACTTTGGAATCTACTTTCCATATAAATTTCATTATCTTTAATTCTGATTGTGGCAACTTTTTTATCGACATAATAAACCTTTGCTACTCAGAATATAGACAAGCAATATCCACAGTAAAATTTTCATAAATTTAATTGATTTTATATTCATTTAAATTACTGTGATTTTATAAGATTTTCTCAATCTTAAATTCTAAAGTTAGCTATTTGTACATAATAAACATATGTAAATAGTGTCAAAATTACTTTATATCGCTTAGTTTTATGAAATGTCTTGTACTCAGCTATATACTTCTGGATACTTGTCTCAGTAGCGCTCCCTTCTTTTAAATTTTTCTTTCTAGTTTTAAGCATTTATATTTTAGTAATCTTACTTCTTTTAATTTTGACTTATTGCCTCTCTAGCTTTTTAAGAAATAATCTCTCATTTAAGATTTTAAATATTATAATCTCAATCTTAATTTGTGATTTTAACTATTGCAATATCAGTCTCAATTTGCTATTTTAAATACTGTAATCTCAATTTTAATTTGCGATTTTAAATATTGTAATCTCAGTCTTAATAATTACATTTTATATAATTAAATTTTGCTAGTTTATTGAATATTTATTTGTGTCTTTTGCAATCCAAACCATTTCCTCAACAGTTCTTTATAGCTCTAATTTAATTCAACATATCTAGACATCTATACTTCATAGCACTAAAAATCAGACACCAAAACTCTACTTTAGTAGAGTTTATATGGTCAAAAAATGTCTATTTAAAATACTTTTTTTACTTTATATACAAGGTTCTAATAAAATATTCCTCTAATAATTACATAAAAGTTATTCTAATTAAATCTGCTCTTAAAATCTGATTATCTTCTTCTCAAAATTAAAAACTACTATACTATAATTCTATTTTAGTAGAATATTTTTGTCAATAATATTTTAAGTATTATTGAAAAATATTAAAAAAAAAGGAACTATTTAAAGAGTTTAACAGTCTTACAATAATTCCAAAATATATTATTCCTATGAAAATTTTGATACCATGAGTAACTTAGCTCTAAGCGCATAAAGCAAAAGTTACTATTTTATTTAATAAAACTTGACAAGAAAAGAATTTATATTTATTCTACTACGATAGAACTTTTTTGTCAATAAATAATAAAATTATTTTCAAAATATTTCCATTGTTCGCTCTTATTTATTATTTTATCATAAAATCTTATTTTACTAGTGGTAATTTTAAATTTATTTTTAGACCCTGACAATCATCACTTGTGATTTCTAATTTACCTTTGTGTGCGTTTATAATCCCTGCTACTATTAGAAGCCCTAGACCATGATTATGACCTTTAGCATATGCATCACTCAAATTATATTGATTCTTCAATAAATAACTAATTTTATCTTTGCTCATACCTTTTCCATCATCTTCAACAGTTATATAGCAAAAATCTAAATCAGACCTTGAAACTACATTTATATTACACCCATGTTGATTGTGAGTTATACTATTTTGTATCAAATTGCTAATAGCTCTTTTTAATAACTTCTTATCTGCATCTATAATAATATCTTCATTCAATATATTAAGCTCAATATAAAAATCATTATCCAAATTATTATTTATAAAATCAGAAACAACCTCTCTCAAGAAAGCAGAAACTCTAAGTTTACAGCAATCTAATGCTTGCATATTGTATTCCAATTTAGAGACTAAGTTAAGGTCGCTTACTAATTCCCTAATCTTAATACCTTGATTACATATAATAGATACTTGCTCATATTCTCTTTGAGAAAGATTTTTACTTTCCTCAAGTTCTCCAGCATATCCTATTATCATTGAAAGTGGTGTTCTTATATCATGAGATATTCCTGCAATCCAATTAGACCGAGCTTCTTCTCTTTTTCTAAGCTTTGCATTTTTTTCCTGTAATTCTCTAGATACAGAGTTAATAGACTTTGAAATATCGCTAAGTATCCCCTTCTCTTGAAGAAGTACTGGCTCGCCTTTTGAAATAAGCTTCATCCCTGTAATAATTGGCTTTATAGATTTTACCATTTTTAATCCTATGAACAAAGCTATTAAAAAAGTAATTATTGCATTAAGCAAAAGCATAATTAGTATTAACCTTGGAAATTGCTCTATTTCTCTAACAGTATAAGTAAGATTAAACCTCGTATACTTGTCTTTTGGATATCCTGTAACTAGAAGCCCATCAGGATGCTCCCACACATACACAGGATAATCTTTTAAAAAGAATTTTGAAAATTTAGCTACATCCATTAAAGTATAATGCTTTGGTATTTCTTTGGGTAAATCATACTCCCATATTCTGTCCCCATTATCATCAATTAACATTGCCCAAGCTTGATTTTTATGTAACACATCTTTGCTAGATTCATCCAAGACAAACTTCCCATCTTTTGAAGTTAACTTTTCTTCAAGCATCATTAAACTTGCTTTAGTTTCTCTGCTAGTGCTTATATCCGATTCTCCCGAATATGGGTATATAAAGGTTACATATGAAAATATCAAAAATCCTGTTATGTTTAAGATAATTAGAAATAATGAAATCAAGATGCTTGAACCTATAAATCGCCTCAATATATACTTTACACTATCCAAAATTAAATCCCTCCTCTTAACTTCTTTTATTGCAACAATACCTCTTATTACATTTATACGAATTTATATTTAAATGTCTATCTATACTTTATCTTCTTAGTTATCATCTATAATGACTCACTCATATAAGTTCATATTAATTTGACACTTATATCTTCAAACTTACCTGATACTTGTCTCTTACAACTTAATCATATAATTACTCACCTATCTTGCTTTTATATCAATTTTATCGTACAATTACTCACCTATCTTACTTTTATATCAATTTTATCGTACAATTACTCGTCTATCTTACTTTTATATCAATTTTACTTACATATATATCAATATTAATTACATATCAAATCTTCATACAGCATAAATCACTTAATTACTAACTTATATCCAAGCCCTCTTACTGTAATAAGATGCTTAGGAGAAGATGGGGCTTCCTCTATCTTTTCTCTAACTCTCCTAACATGTACCATAAGAGTATTTTCATACCCATACATATCATCTCCCCATATGGCTTGACATAGTGCATCGCTAGTAACGATTCGCCCTTTATTTTCATACAGCTTTAAAAGCAGTGAATGTTCTTTAGCAGTTAAAGATATTTCTTGTCCATCTTTTTTCACACATGCAGTATTTAAATTTACAACAACAGAATCTCCTAGTTTAAATATTGGAAACTCCTCTTCTTCCATAGGAATATATACACGATTTAGTATACCTATTAACCTTAAAGTAAGTTCTTTAGGTAAAAATGGCTTTACTATATAATCATCAGCCCCTAAACCTAGACCAATCAACCTATCTTCATCCTCTCCTCTTGCAGAAAGAAAAATAACTGGTATCTTAGACGTTTCTCTAATTTTTCTCATAATAGAAAAGCCATCTCCATCTGGCAACACTACATCTAAAATTGCACAGTCTGGTTTTATATTTTTAAACACTCTCACAGCTTCTTCATAGCTAGATGCTAAAAAAATTCTATTAAATCCCTCTTTTCTTAAGATTTCATCTATCATTTTTAATAATTCTTTATGGTCATCAACCACAAGTATTTTTTTATCCTTTACTGTTTCCATAATCATCACCCTTCCTAAGTATACCATATACCCTTTTTTATGACTTTATCCCAATAGACTATTTAAGGTTATTGTAAGGTAAACTTCAGCTATCTGAAATGTAAGTGCTTTATTGTATTAATATAAGCTACAAACACTGCTATATAAATCATAGAAATTCATACTAAATTATAGAAAAGGGGATAAAACATATGGAAATGATAATTAAAACAAACAGACTTTCAAAAGAATACAATAAAATATTTAGAGTAAAAGACTTAGACCTTAGAGTCCCAAAAGGAGCTGTATACGGCTTTTTAGGGCCTAATGGAGCTGGTAAATCCACTACTCTTAAAATGTTACTTGGGCTTGCAAAGCCTACACAAGGAAATATTAGTATTTTAGGCAAAGAACTAAACGATAAAAACAGGATATCAATCTTAAATGACATTGGCTCATTGATAGAATCTCCATCATACTATGGACATTTGACAGGACTTGAAAATATGACTATTATGCAAAGACTATTGGATTTACCTAAAAAAAATATCTATGAAGCCTTAAAAATAGTAAGATTAGAAAATCAAAAGAATAAGAAGGTCAGTCAATATTCACTAGGTATGAAACAACGTCTTGGTATCGCCATGGCAATAATGAAATTTCCTAAATTATTGATACTTGATGAACCTACAAATGGACTTGACCCAGCTGGAATTGAAGAAATTAGAGAACTAATAAAATCTCTTCCAGAAAAGTTTGGCATGACAGTTCTTATTTCTAGTCATCTTCTAAGTGAAATTGACCAAATCGCCACATCAATAGGAATAATAAATCATGGTGAACTCGTTTTTCAAGATAGTATAAAAGAACTTCATGATAAAGGTCAAAGTCATATTGCTATTAAAACACAAAATCCAACATCTGCTCAAAAACTTTTAAATACACAAGGATATATGTCACTTATACAAGATGGATATTTAACTATTGAGAATTTAAAAGATACAGATGTAGCTAAAGTAAATAACATACTTGTACATTCAAATATGGATGTGTTTAGAATAGAAGAACATAAAAAGAGCTTAGAGGATATATTCCTTGAACTTACTGGTAAGGCGGTGACTTTATAATGAAATACCTTAGTTTAGAATTTTACAAAATTAAAAGAAAGAAAATTATTTTGATGACATTTTTATTTGTAGCTGTTGAAATAATGTGGTGTATTATGAATTCAAACAGAGCTCTCACAAAGAATCCAGACATGCTAAGTGGATTTGAATATTCATACATGATTATGAGTTTTACAAGTTTAAATGGATTATTTTTTCCTATTTTAATATCAATAATTACTTCACGAATAAGCGATATAGAGCATAAAGGAGATACATGGAAACTTTTAAAAGCTTCTGCTACCCCTTTGAATAGTATTTATTTTTCTAAATTTTTATGTTCCACTATTTTGATATCATTATCTATACTTATACAAATATTGGCTATTTTAGGTTTTGCGTCTTTTAATGACTTTATTGAGCCATTTTCCATGTCTTTAATTATCAAATATACCTTAGGTACAATACTTGTTAGTATAGCTATAATAGCACTACACCAATGGGTTGCAACTGTATTTCAAAATCAAATGTTTGCTGTTACGCTTGGTATGTTAGGTAGCTTTATAGGTTTAACATCAGGATTATTTTTTCAAGGTATTCGTAGGTTATTTATATGGTCTTATTACATAGAATTAACGCCTCTAAATTATGCCTATGACACTGCCCTTGGTTCATCAGTTTACAAAGTAAATATGAATTTTTCAATGACTATTTTAATCTTCTTTGTTGGAATGTTAATTTATTATATTGGAAAAAATCATTTATTAAAAAAGGAAATATAGGAGGGATTTAAATGTTAAGAAAATCAGTTTTGGGAGAAATCCTAAAGTTAAAAAATTCTTTTATATGGTATATATTATTGGCTTTACCACTTATAAGTGTGTTGATTGGTACTGGAAACTTTTATCTAAATCAAGGTATCCTAAAAAAAGAGTGGTATAGCTTGTGGACTCAAGTTAGTCTATTTTATGGTGAGTTTTTCTTTCCTATATTGATAGCAATCTTTTGTGCCTATGTTTGTAGACTTGAACATATGAATCATAATTGGAATAATGTAATGACACTTCCAATCAATTTAAAAAATATTTTTTTATCTAAGCTTATAGTTATTTCAATACTTACAGCTATCACTCAAATTGTTTTCGTTATTTTTTACATAGTTGCTGGAAATATGATTGGATTTTCCCAAAGTGTACCTAATGAACTTACTGGCTGGATTGTTAAGGGGTGGATTATTTCAATTTCAATAGCTTCTATACAACTATACCTATCTATAAAGATTAGAAGTTTTGCTACTCCTATTGGTATCAGTCTTTGCCTTTCTCTATTTGGAATGGGTTTGCTAGTGGCACAACCTTCTATTGGTATATTTTTCCCATACTCTATGTTAGGAAGTGCTATGGGTATTATAAAACAATCTGCTTTAAATGTTAATGATACTATAGTTACAATATGTGTTGCATTTGCTACTACTATAACATTTTCTGAAATCGCTAAAAGAAACTTTAGAAAAAATGATGTTATATCTTAGTCTTATAATAAAATTATATATGACAAGGTGGTGTCATACTTTTGTATTATAATAAATCAAGTATATATGATAAATAATTCAAATCACCTCTTGACCATCTAATCAATAAAAAAGACTTTCATGATGTAGTATGGTAAAATATAAAAAAGCTTGTCTATATTTTATGAGGAGGAAATATAACTATGCTTACATTTAGTGGAATAATCTTTTTATTAATACTACTACTCATAGCAGGTATACTTGTAGGTATTATTAAAAAAAATAAACCAATATTAGTTACATCTTTAGTTACTTTATTAATTCTACTTACTGCTATAATTATAATTTGGAATTCTATTCCAGATACATGGTAATAAGATTATATAAAAATCACAACCGATAAAAATTTAATCCACAGGAGGATAAATTAAAATGATAATTAGACAAGAAAAAAACAGTGACAAAGATAAAGTATATGAAGTTGTTAAAGCTGCATTTGCAAATGAAGAATCTTCTGACCATGATGAACAAAATCTTGTTAATCGATTAAGAAATAGTACTAGCTTTGTTCCAGAACTTTCACTCGTAACTGAAGATGATGGAGATATAGTTGGACACATTCTATTTACAGAAATAAAGGTTAAAAATGATGTACTACTTGCACTAGCACCAGTAGCAGTGTCTCCTAGTGTTCAAGGCAAAAAAATAGGTTCAAAGTTAATTGAAGAAGGACATAAAATTGCAAAGTCAAAAGGATATAAAGGTTGTGTAGTTTTAGGTCATGACAAATATTATCCTAAGTTCGGCTATCAAGTAGCAAGTAAGTTTAATATAAAAGCTCCATTTGAAGTGCCAGATGAAAATTTTATGGCTATAGAGCTACTAGACAATGGATTGAAAGAAGTATCTGGTGTTGTAGAATATGCAAAGGAGTTTTTTGAACAGTAGTTATAAATTATGATTAGCAATTCTATTTAATATTTAAGATATAAGGAGTGATATAATGGGTGAGCTTTCTAAATTACCAAACATAGGTCCTGTAGTTGAGGGTCAATTAAACCAAGTTGGAATCACAACCTATGAACAATTAAAGGAAATAGGTAGCAAACAGGCATGGTTAAAAATAAAATCTATTGATGCTTCTGCATGTATTAACCGTCTATATTCATTAGAAGGTGCAATTCAAGGCATCAGAAAAAGTCAATTATCTTCTGATGAAAAGGAAGAATTAAAAGAATTTTATAATATATTTAAATGTTAGAAAAGGAGTGTTTATATGTTTGAATCAAGATGTGGTGTACTCTGTAATAGTTGTACAAGAAAAGAAGAAGTAAATTGTAAAGGATGTCCTCAAATGAAAGGCCCATTTTGGGGTGGTGAATGTAAGGTTAAGACTTGTTGTGAAGGCAAAGAACTTAATCATTGTGGAGAATGTGATACTTTTCCTTGTGATATGCTTTCAAATATGGGGAAAGACCAAGGTTTTGACCCTACAATAAAGATTGAACAATGCAGAAAATGGCTAAATGAAGAAAAATCTTTAAATGATTCTCTTAATTAATTTAATTGATTGATTGAAATACATATTATGTTAAGATACATATGATGAGTGAGGTATTATAAAAGAGCTAAATAATAGTTTCAATATTATTCAAAACTGATATTTAGCTCCTTTATAGCTGATATTTAATTCTTTCATAATCACTCTTTAGACTTTTATAATTATTCTTTAATCCTTTATAATTGTTTTTTGGTCTTTCATAATTATTTTCAACTCTTTTATAATTGTTTTTAGTCTTTCCAATACCACCATTTTAGTTTTTCTGGGTCTGGATTTTCTGTTGATGCAAAATATACTGCACAACGATAAACATACAATTGACATCTGTCTATATGTTGTCCACTCATTAAACATTCTTTTTGGTACAACTCTTCTGGATTGGCATCTTTAAGTGATTCAATTGTTGTATATCCCAACATTATTAAATCTTTTTCAGTTTCCTTTCCTACACCAGGAATTTTTCTCAATTCTCCCATGTTATACCTTCTTTCTAGGATATGTGTTTTTATATTTTATTGTATATTAAATATTATTTTTATGCTACAGCTAATATTGAAATTTCATAGTACTTAATTTATATTTTTTAGTATAAATTAATAAGGCTGACTAAATTCTACTTTTTTTGATATAAAATTTTATTACTGTAGGCCTTTTAACAAAACAAATCACTTGGTTTCAATCTAAGCAATACCAAGCACTTCATCATTTAATTAATATTTAATTCCCCATAAAAATGGTCATAGAAAATCAATTCTTTATGCTTCACTTTTTGCCTATTTTTTGGTATTATTATTATGTTAAGAAAATTAATATAATTTAGTATCATTAAATTAAATTAGTTTACATTTTCCTAAAGAGTTTATTTGAACACCTTATATGACGTCTATTAAAAAACTATCTTTCCTTTTAAAATTTTTAGCTTAAAATAGGAGGTAAATATTGTGCATAATAAACTTTTGTCAATTACCCAATTAGCAAAACTTAGAAACCTTACAAGTGAAACACTAAGATATTACGACAGAATAAATCTTATAAAACCTAACTACGTAGACCCTAATACTAAATATAGATATTACTCTATTCTTCAGTACGAAGAGTTAGGAACTGTAAAAGAACTAAGACAATTAGGAATGTGTATCAACGATATTACAAGTTATTTTAATGACAGAAATTTCAAAAAATCTATTGAAATCTTTGAAAAGTACCAAGAAACACTTCACTCAGAAATTAGCGAAAAAATGAGGCTTGAAAAGGTATTAAATAAAAAAGTTGAATTTTTAAAACAACTAGATTCTCTATCGCCAGTAAACACAATTACAGA
Source organism: Clostridioides sp. ZZV15-6598 (assembly GCF_020657705.1). Taxonomy (NCBI): domain Bacteria; kingdom Bacillati; phylum Bacillota; class Clostridia; order Peptostreptococcales; family Peptostreptococcaceae; genus Clostridioides; species Clostridioides sp. ZZV15-6598. The sequence continues at coordinate 15,505 of NZ_JAGWCS010000071.1, forward strand.
ACTCACACTTCCAGATAGATATATGATTACCTTTGATGAACCAACTGGTGGTCCCCATGAATTAGCTCTTGCTGTAACTGAATTAGAATCTCATTTAAATGAAACTGCTCCAATTGTTGCAAGCGATAGAGTGGGTGCTTATGGTAACGATTCGATTTTAGACGAATCGCAAGACTATATTCCTTTATCTCCATTTATATTCATAGAAGATGATGACATACAGTCCCCTTTAAAAAAACTTGTTCCAGGGGGATTATATCTTTCTATGTATTATGATGGTGATGAACTTGAAAGATACCATCCATCTTTTGACTTTATAAAAGAGTACATGAGTGAACACAACCTATGCCTTAATGGAGATATTTATCAAATATTTAAAATAGATGTGACTCTTACTAGTTACTTAAATGAAACGCTTATGGAAATTCAAGTTCCAGTAAAAAAAATATAGTCTATTATAAAGGCTATGATTGTTAGCTTACCATAGCCTTTTTACTTACTTTTATCCATAGTCTTTTTACTTACTTTTGTGATTCCCAATCTGCTGGATATGTTACATATATAAACCTAGCATAATTAGGTACTGAAAACTTTATACTACTTCCTTTTGGTATAAGTATTAGCTCCCCTTCAGATGCGGTTATCTTTCTGCCATCTATTAATATGTCTAAAGTTCCTTCTATTATATAGTCTACTTCATCATAATTTAATGTCCAATCGAAAGTTGTTTCTTTCATTTCCATAATTCCACAACCTAATCTTGGACTTTCTTCTAAGGTAAATAAATCTTTTGTATAAACTATGTCATTTGGATTGCCAGTATCTAATCTATTACTTTCATCTACCTTTACTTTTGGTAACTTTATAGAAGTTATTCCACTTATATCTTTATTTCTGTTAAAATCTATACTATTTTTAGAACCATTTAAGTTTTCTTCTATTATTTGTCTAACTAATACTTCCAATATATCTTTGTCTAATGTACTTATATCCATCTCTTATTACCTCCTTAACCTTATATCAATCTATAGCACCAATACTTTTACTTTTCTGTTATTCATCCGCAAATTCAAGAGAATCGACTATACCAACTATAGTTGCATCTATTGGAACACTTTGTCTTTCTATTGAAGTTCTGGCAGCAGAGCCTCTAGTTATAAGAACTAAATCTCCATTCCCTGCCCCTGCATTGTCTGCGGCTACTAGAAAACCTTCTTTATATGTATCTTTAGCATTTAATAGTTTCACAACTAAGAATTTTTGTCCATTTAACTTTTCATCTTTTCTTGTTGCCCATACATTACCAACTATTTTTCCTATCTCCATAAGTCTCCTCCACTATATTCTTTTTACTGTTATATTATGTATTCTTATAAAATCCATAGCTAATGGAGTTATTATACTATTTTGACTTACGATAATATCCTTAGTTCCATTTATCATAGGCTTTCTCAAATCAGACTCAGATATAAGCCTTTTATTGGTCAAATCTATGCTAAATTTATCATCTATTTTTACTTTTTCTTCGTTCAATATTTCTTTATTCAATATTTCTTTATTAAACTTTTCCCCACTAAATTCTATCTCACTTAATGTTATCTCATTTAAATCCTTTATAATCTTTACTCCATATTTACAAATATCATCTTCATAAGCTCTGTATTTATTGTATAGTGTTTTAGGTGCAGTTTCTTTATAGCGTTTATATTCTATTCCTTCATCTAACACATATACTTTCTTGCCTTTCATAAGCATTTTTAATAGAAATCTTTCTTCATCTGAAAAACTATTTCCTAATGCTAGATTGCAAATACCTCTCATACAAAGTTTTGATACTATTACTACATCACAATCTTTTGTAGTATTAGCAAACATTTCTATATTAAATTTATCACTTAATAAATCAAATTTACTTTTATCATTTTCATATAATATAACTAATTTTTTTCTATTTTTATTTTCTATACATCCAATATTCGTAGTATTTATTTTTTTGTAAAGCTCTTCTACTATAATCTCTATAAGATTGTTATAATCCATAGGCTTTCCTTTCTAGATATATAGCTATCTCTTTATTATCTTTGCAATACTTCCTTTTGAATATGCACATGCATTTGCCTCATCGTAATCTATGTGCATATAAGTTTTAAACTTATCACTAACTCTAACAACTACATCATCAAATATTAGAGGTCTTTTTCCAAATACTTTAACTTCAACTATCTCACTGTCTACCACATTAAATTTTTTGGCATCTTCTATCGACATATGTATATGTCTTTTTGCTACCATAAGACCTTTTTGAAGTTCAATTTCTCCTTTTTCTGTAGCTATTTTAATACCTAAGGTATCTTCTAAATCTCCACTTTGCTTTATTGGTGGCTTTAATCCTAATATGGAACCATCTGTTAAAGATATTTCTACTTGTGTTTCCTTTCTACAAGGTCCAAGAACTACAACATTTTTTAATGTACCTTTTGGTCCAATTATTGTAACTCTTTCTTTACAAGCATATTGACCTGGTTGAGATAAATCTTTTAATTTTGTTAATGTATATCCTTTACCAAATAATTTTTCTACATCTTCTTCACTTAAATGTACATGTCTTCCTGACGCTTCAACTTCTATAAATACTTCTTTTTTAACTCTACTTACTACTTCTTGTACTATTTCATTTAATAGGTTTTCCATAAACTTCCCCCAACTACTGGTATTGTCCAGTTCTTATTTTATAAATCATAATCCAGAACACTGATGACAATCTATTAAGAGCTTTTATTAAATCTTCTCTCTCAACTTCTCCATATTCACCTTTAAATGCTTCATATGCACAGAGTTCAGCTTCTCTAGTACTAGTTCTTATACTGTTTATAAGTACTACTTCTTCGCCCATTTTATAAGTTGGAAATTCATGACCTATACCAAAATATTTTTTAGGATTATGAGATTGTTCTCTCAACTCTTTTTCAGATAGACCTAAAAGCTTAAAGCTATCTAATTTTTCTTCTAACACTTCACATCTCATTATCTTCCTTACAAACTCTAATATTTCTTGTAACTCATTTACTAATTTTCCTATACTCTTCTTGTTGCATAAAACTTGAACCTCTAGTATTTTGGATTCTAATGAGTCTATTTTTCCTCTTAAAATTATCCTCTTATGGTCTTTAAATACTAATATATTTCCATTTAAATGAGTCATATGTTCTGGCTTTTCATTTAATTTAGCTCCAAATACAGTTTTGTACTTATAAGATTCTTCTTTTACAGTTTCTTTTATAACTTCCTTACTCTCATTATTTTCATTTGAAATGTTATCAATATATTTTATTTCAATTTTTTTTTCAGCCAAATAAGACTTTGCTAAAGGAGTTATGATTTGACCTTTTTCAATGTAATATTCAGTTATATTCCCTTTATTTTCACGCATTTCTTTTCTTATTTGATTTTCTGTTAAAACACTCATTTTATCACATCTCCTATTAGATGTATAAAAGGGGACTCCTCAAAATATATTGACATCCCCTTTTTATCAAATTTAAATTTTATTTACTATATAAACTTATTAATCAACAGTTACTTTTGGTAATATAGCATCTACTTCAAAGTGTGGTCTTGGTATCACATGAACAGATACTAAATCTCCAACTCTCTCAGCAGCAGAAGCACCTGCATCTGTAGCAGCTTTAACAGCTCCAACATCACCTCTTACCATTACTGTAACTAAACCTCCACCTACTTGCTCTTTTCCAACTAATTGTACATTGGCAGCCTTAACCATTGCATCTGCTGCTTCTATTGCTCCTACTAATCCTTTAGTTTCTATCATCCCTAATGCGTTTGCGTTTGCCATAATTCTTACCTCCAAAAATTTAATATTATTTTATAGTTTATATTTATAAAAAGTTATAATTATAAGCTATAACTTTCTATAACTCGTATTTTTTGTTTTAGTTATGCTAGTTCTTTAACCAATCTTTGAACTAGAATATTTATTAATTCTTCTTTATCCATTGAGTCAAATGTTGATTTTTCAACTTGAGATTTGTCTCCTCTAAGTTCTTCCATTTCTTTAACTCCATAAGCTATTTTCTTTATATTTAATAAATCTAATGGTCCTACATTATTTGAAGTTGAACTTCCACCTATAGCCCCACATCCTAGTGTTAAAGCAGGTGATAAGTTTGTTGCTCCACCTATTCCTCCAAGTGCAGATGGTGCATTTACTATTATTCTTGATACTGGCATATTAAGTGCAAATTTCTTTACAAGTTCCTCATCATTAGCATGCATTGAGAATGTGTGACCAGCACCTTCGTTTAAAAGTATCTCTCTAGATTTTTGCATAATAGATTCAATGTTTTCCTCTACATAAAATGCAAGTATTGGAGTCAGTTTTTCTCTAGAATAAGCTACATCATTTCCTACTCTAGATTCTCTTGCTATAAGCACTTTAGCATAACTTGGCACATTACTTAAGTTAGCTAATTTAGCAAGTGTTTCTACACTCTTTCCAACTATTTGAGGATTCATTGTTCCATTTGCTCTTAATATAAATTTAGACAGCTTTTCACTTTCCTCTTCATTTAAGAAATAAGCACCTTGATTTTTCAGTTCATTGACAACTATATCTTCCATAGATTTTTCTACTATTATAGATTGTTCAGATGCACATATTACACCATTATCAAAAGTTTTAGAATCTAATATTCTTTTAACCGCTAACTTAATATCTGCACTCTTATCTATAAATGCTGGTCCATTTCCTGGTCCTACACCTATGGCAGGTGTTCCTGATGAATAAGCAGCTCTAACCATAGCTTCTCCACCAGTTGCTAAAATAAGTTTAGTATCCTTATGCTTCATTAATTCATTAGTACCTTTAAGGCTAGGATTAGTTATACCTAATATAACATCCTCTGGACACCCTGCTTTTATAGCTGCCTCACTTATTATTTTTATAGTCTCAAGTATACATTTTTTTGCATTTGGATGTGGTGAGAAAACTATTGAATTTCCTGATTTTATAGAAATCATAGCTTTGTAGATTATTGTTGATGTTGGATTTGTTGATGGTATAAGCCCTGCTACTACTCCTACTGGCGTAGCTATATCAACTGTTTTTTCTGCCTTATTTTCACCTATTATCCCAATAGTCTTCATATCTTTTATAGCTTCATATAACATTTTAGATGCAAATGTATTTTTAACTATTTTATCTTCATATTTTCCAAATCCAGTTTCTTCATTGGCCATTTTAGCTAATTTAGCGGCATTTTCATATGCTGCATCTGCTATTGACTTAACTATTTTATCTATTTGTTCTTGGCTCATTGTAGAAAGTTTAACTTGAGCTTCTTTAGCTTTTTTTACAAGATTTCTAACTTCTTGTATAGATAATAAATCTTTATCTAAAATTTCCATCTCTATTTATCCCCTCTAATCAATTTATCAACTAAATCTACTAGGTCTTCTTTTTTCAAAGAGTTTAATTCTTTATTAGTCAAAGAAGAATCGTATTGTCTAGCTAAATTTTTTAGTTCTTTTACATTCATATTTAATAAGTTTCTATTATTAGTAACCCCATCTCTTACTGGT